>CAZXWM010000238.1:0-6643 GCA_964644215.1 uncultured Phormidium sp. | reverse complement strand
AGGGCACGAAGCCCCCGTGCTTCAGCCGGGGGTGCTGACATTAGTTTAAGATTCACAGCAAAATTCCGGTATACTTGACATCTGCATCCTACCGTTTCTAAGCCGTTTCTAGGAGGTGTCCCGTTTATACTCGTCCCCTCGCTCGGCTAATCGAGCAATTCCAAAAACTCCCCGGCGTTGGCCCCAAGACGGCGCAACGCCTAGCTTTGCACGTTCTCAAGCGCCCAGAAGCCGACGCCCAAGCCTTGGCCACGGCCTTGATTGAAGCCAAACAACAAGTGGGCCTATGTCAAGTCTGCTTTCACTTCTCCGCCGATCCCGTCTGTGAGATTTGTCGCAACCCCAACCGGGATGACAGTACCATCTGTGTCGTCGCCGACTCCCGCGATGTCATCGCCCTGGAAAAAACCCGAGAATATCGCGGTAAATATCATGTCTTGGGGGGAACGATCGCCCCTATGGAGGGAATTGGCCCCGAACAACTGCATATCCAGCCTCTCGTGCAGCGTGTCAGTCAAGGAACCGTCAAAGAAGTCATTTTGGCCATCAATCCCAGCGTCGAAGGAGAAACCACCACCATGTATGTCGGCCAACTCATCAAACCCTTCACCCGCGTCACCCGCATCGCCTTTGGCTTACCCATGGGCGGAGATTTAGAATATGCCGATGAAGTGACCCTAGCCCGGGCCTTAGAAGGGCGACGGGCTCTCGACTAGAGAATCAGCCAGATTCCCAAGCCCCAAAAGGGAATCCAGCGTAGGCCTCGCTGGGGATGGCCGGGGGGCATAATTCCCCCCAGGATAATCCCTTGGAAGAGGCTAAACAAGATCAGATCGAGGGCAAAAGCAATGGTGACGCGATCGCCGCGCAACATCTCCCAGAAAAACCCCAACCGTTGCCCCAAATCCCCCACATCTCCCACCGCCACAAACCAAACTACGGCGATCGCCCCCACCACTAAGCCAACCCAACCAAAAGAACGAGCAATAAACCCCTTCTCCTGACTCGCTTCGGGATCTGGTTCAGTGACACATCGCAGCGCCATATAGGGCAACAGAAAGATATTCGTCAAAAACATCGCTCCCAGCCAAATCAGAGGGCGCGGTAGGCGATATCCCCGAGGATCAGCCAACAACAGGGGCAGAAACATAAAAATCCAGGCTTCCGCAAAATTAAAAAAGGCCTGCGTCACCGGATGCACCGAAGGCGCAGCTAACACCGTTACCCCCAATAGATTGGCGATGGGAACCACAAAAAAGAAGTTCAACGACTGATCGAGAAGTTCCTGAATCGTCTGCGGTTGCAACGCCCAGAGGGGATCACCCGGCAGCAATAGATCCTTCGGGGAGAGAATCAACACCGCCAAATAAATCACCGTAAAAATTCCCAGAAACATCGCATAACCGGGATAACGTTGAGCCGATGATTGAACCGATGATTGAGCCGCCGCTGGTTTCAAGACATATCGCGCCAAAGGGGCCACAAACCGGACAATCAATAGCGCAAATCGTCCTAATTTCAGAGGTGGTTCCGAGATATCCCGTGCAAAGATGAGTTTTCCTGTCTCCGCCGAAAAGCGATAGAACCCCACCCCTCGGCCATTAGGGAACTGAATCCCCGCCAATTCAATATGCCACAGCAGGGCCACCGTCTCCCCCTCCCCCTCAGCACAATCATCAATCACAAACAGCAAATCCTCAGGAACATTGGCACAAGTTTCCGCAAAAAACGCCTCAACTTCAGCTTTGCCGAGAAACGTCTTTGTGAAGTTCACATCCTCATAAACACAATCATCGTCAACATAAGCCAACGCCCCCTCAACATCCCGCCGATTAATCGCCTCATACAAAGACGTAATTCGTTCCCGCTTCGATCGCATCAAATCATCCATCAAACCCTATTCCCTATTCCCTATTCCCTATTCCCTGTTCCCTGTTCCCTGTTCCCTATTCCCTATTCCCTATTCCCTTCTCGATGACTCACACCAAACCTTGGCACACCCTTCGCCTTCGACCAGTTTCCCTACGGTTCGACCGTCGTGTCCCCAGTGTCCTACTCGGATTGCTGCTGCTGGCCCTGGTTGCGCTCATCCTGAATGTCAGTCAAGGTGAGTATCCCCTTCCCCTGATAGATGTGGTAAAAACCCTGGTCGGATTACCCACATCCCCAGAATCGGAGTTTGTAGTCAATAGCCTGCGCTTACCCCGAGCGTTAGTCGCTCTGTTGGTGGGCATGGGGTTGGCGGTTGCTGGCACAATTTTACAGGGGTTAACCCGTAACCCGTTGGCTGCCCCAGAAATTATTGGCATCAATTCAGGGGCAGGCCTATTGGCGTTGGTGTTTATTGTCCTGTTTCCTAATTTGCCCATGGCTTGGTTGCCCCTAGGGGCTTTTCTGGGCGGCTTGGGGGCGGCGATGACGATCTACCTGTTGGCATGGAATCAGGGCAGTTCTCCCATCCGCTTGATTCTGGTGGGGATTGGTTTGACGGCCCTGACGAGTGCGCTAATCAGCTTAATGATTACCTTTGGGGATATCCATAACGTGAGTCAGGCTTTAGTTTGGCTGACCGGGAGTCTCTATAGTCGCAATTGGCAGCATCTAAGAGCGCTATTGCCCTGGTTGGCGGTGTTTTTACCTTTAACCCTGATGCTGGCCCGAGACTTAGATACTCTAAATTTGGGCGATCAGTTAGCGCGAGGTTTGGGAAGTCCTGTGGAATGGACGCGAGGGATACTGCTGTTCTGTAGCGTCGGCCTGGCGGGAGCTGCTGTGGCCACGGCTGGTAATATCAGCTTTGTGGGTTTAATGGCGCCTCATCTGGCACGACAGTTAGTGGGGCCATCCCACATGGGGTTAGTGCCTGTGGCGGCTCTAACGGGAGCTTGTCTTGTGGAATGGGCTGATGTGGTGGGGCGCTTGGCGTTCGCTCCTGTTGAACTTCCTTGTGGAATCATTACGGCGGCGGTGGGAGCGCCCTATTTTCTCTGGCTTCTGTCTCGCAATCGCTAAAGCTAAGCAGGATTGAGGTGATGATGGTTCGCGATAATCTTGATGAGTTCTTATGATCCCAAATTCTCTCGTAAATTCTGTTATGCCTGTTGCGTTGACGACTCGTAAGCTGACCCTGGCCTACGACGGTACGGTGATTATCCGAGAGTTGGATTTGGCCGTTCCTCAGGGCCAAATTACGGTTCTTGTTGGCCCCAATGGTTGTGGTAAGTCAACTCTATTGCGGGGGTTGGCCCGGCTGCTGAAACCCCAAGCCGGGACGGTTTATTTAGAGGGGGATGCGATCGCACGGTTGCCCACAAAAGCCCTCGCGCAACGATTGGGGATTTTGCCCCAAAGTCCGACGGCCCCCGAGGGGTTAACGGTTCGGGAGTTGGTGGCCCAGGGCCGTTATCCGCACCAAACTTGGTTGCAGCAATGGTCTGAGGTTGATGAGTCGGCGGTGGAGGCGGCGATCGCCACCACTCATCTGGAGGAGTTTGCCAACCGTCCTCTGGATACTCTCTCGGGTGGACAACGGCAACGGGCCTGGATTGCTATGGCGTTAGCTCAGGATACAGAGGTTTTGTTGCTCGATGAACCGACGACGTATCTGGATTTAGCCTATCAAATTGAGGTGTTGGATTTGTTGTATTGCCTCAACCGCGATCGCGATCGGACCATCGTCATGGTCTTACATGATCTCAACATGGCCTGTCGCTACGGCCACCATGTAATTGCCCTACGGGATGGAGTGGTCATGGCCCAGGGACCCCCATCAGAGATTGTCACGGAATCGTTGGTGAAAGCGGTGTTCGATCTCGACAGTCGCATTATTAACGATCCGGTGTCTCACACTCCTCTGTGTATTCCCTGCGGGGGCGTGTTTGCGGGTTTATAGGGGGAGTTTCATGGCCTTTTTTCAGTAAACTTGATGTGATTGATACTTCCGTCATTCTTTAATGATCTCACTTCAACATTGATAGGTCGATTAAGTGGGATATTATCGTAGTTCTTCTGTTCTTTTTCGTTAAAAACTCGCCCTAAACATTGATAAGTGACCTTGTTTTTACTAACTTTTTTGGTGGCAATAGCATCTAAAATTTGTCCAACTTCCAATTGTTTTAGAGGACTGTTAGAATTACTTTCGTCAGAGGGAGTGACCGTAGAGTCACTGGACGGGTTCCGAATACTATCTTGCCGTTGTTGGAGTACATCTCCTAACTCTGCTTTAACTCGATCATTAATTTTAGGCTCGGGTTTATAATACTGTGCTAAACGAGATGCCCAGCCTAAGACACCACAAACAACCTCAAAGTTATTAAACTGCTGCTTTAAACATTGTCGCAAATAATAATCAAAAATCTCTAAAAGAGACTTGTAGTATGCTTCTGTTTTTTGGCTATGAGAAATTTTTCTTCCATGCTTAAGAAGCGTATGGTAATAAGTGAGGAAATGCCGACCTAAGTCTTCACGGTGTGCAATCGTCCGTAAATAAGAGATTGCTTTTTTTAACTCATTAATATCAGTTTCATCGAGGACAACTTCGAGAGCAATTGCATGAGCGATATCCCAGTGTTTTTGTGACATCCCTTGAGGTTTCATGATGTTTAGTATTGAACAGTTGGTTGACGTTGACTTGGGTAGGCTAAAACTTCAGCAATCTGTTTGAGTTGTTCAATTTGAACTAACTGTTGACGATGAGCTTCTTGGATAGAGTTTCGAGTCAATGAGTTCAGATGATCTCCAGATATTAGATCTGAGCTAACTTCATAGCTGTGGTAACGATCACTCATCGATTGGGGTTGCTCAATTCCAGAAACTTGAACTTCGACGGTTCCTAACCCAATAGGCTTACCGGCTCCAACTTTGAGAAAAAATGGATGGTTTTGATCCAAACCAAGAGCAATCAAGAGAGACCCTAACTCTGCTGGGGTTAGACTGTGATATTGAATCTGTGTTGTGAAGCTATACTCAGCTAAGGCTTGTTGAGCAGCAACACCACGCTCAGCCGACTGTAAGGTTCCAGAAAAATGATAATAGAACTTACGACCTTTAACCTGACGAGACGATAGGTCAAAATAGTCATCATTGAGGTCTTTTGCATTACGTTCGGGATAAAATTTTTCAGTTTGAGGAGAGTACAGAGAGGGTAAAAGTTTAACTTTAAACTCATTGGTTTGACAGCGAGCATCTTGAAAATGGAGAACTCCCTGCCAGTTCATTGCCCCGAATAAACGGCTGGATAGACAAAGTTGATGAACTTTATTAGGATTCAAACTGCGGTGTTGAGGAATCCATCTTTCCCTACGAGCAAATGGAGTAATCACCCCTAATGTGCTATTAGTAATGGCTTCATGAACACTACGAACAACGCCTTTTAGTGATGAGCCTGGCAGTAGTAAATGTTGGTCATTACCGCGAAGCATTGTTTTGAGGATGTCATATTGCGGTTGCTCGATGTCTTCTCCGAGAACCATGACGCCTGTCGAGATGTGAACGGCATTTTTGACAATTAGTTTGAGATGCAAACGTCCACTGCGGCGCTTTTGTTGCTCGTGATATTTCTCATGACCATGATATTTAGGTGTGTCTAAAGATGGACGCTGTCTAGGAAAGGGAACGATAACATACGGCTTTTCTTCTGAATTCGATGTGTTAGGACGTTGAGGGCGTGAAGGAGACATATTAGTTTACAGTTAAGGCAACAAAATGAACGATCGCCGTGTTGCGATCGCGGAAATAGCGCTGTTGAAGATCGAAATCCGATGGGAACTCGGGAACTCCCTTGGGTAAACGAGTTTCAGTGGGTAGATAAGTCTTGGCGGGGCGATCGCAGTACTCCCAATCTCCCGCCATCGTCTGAAACTCCCCTGGAGGGGGTTGAGTTCCTAGCCAGACGAGATCATAGTTATCCCCTCGCCGAGTCCATCGGAGTTCTAAGCTGGCGTTAAACATCCGTCCCTCGGGACTTAGAGGACGTTCCGGCAGTTGGCAAGAAAATCCTTCGATGCGATCGACATATTGCAGATAATAATAGGCTGTTTTATCAACCTGAAGCTGTTGTTTGAGTTCATCTAAAGAAACACCAGACTGATACGCCACAAATGCGTCCTTCATGCTGCAACCCCTCCTAGCAATGCACGCCATTTGGGCATGGCTTTTATAAAGATATCTTTGACCTGTTCAGCTCCTTCCCAGGTTAACTGAACCCCAAAGCCTAAGTCCATTTCCTTGGCTCCCACAGGAACAATCACCTCGTCATCTTGAGGGAATTGATATCGGTTGTCCTCGATAAATTCCCCTGCACCTAACAGTTTGTTAATTGTCCAAGATTTGTTAGACCCTAATAGTTTGATTTCACCTTGTTCTAAGATACATCCAGGATAACTAACGGTAGCTGAGTTGTAGCGAACTTCCACAGTACCCAGTCCCCGAGATTTACCAAATCCAAGCCCAAACCAACCCTGGTCTAAGTCCCGCAGTACTAGACCCATTAGAGCGAGTTGAGCCAGGGTAAAATTCTTGAGATGGATTCTAGTGCGAAATTCTCCATCGGTGCAAACTTGATAGTTAAACGGTCCAACCGCAACGGAACCAAAGACCCGATCAATGGCGACACCATTGCGTTCTTCGAGTTTGAGAGGATGTT
>CAZXWM010000237.1:6267-6677 GCA_964644215.1 uncultured Phormidium sp. | reverse complement strand
TACAGAGGAAACGTCTCTCGCTGCGCAAAACTGCGCAAAATCTGCAACGTCATCTGAAAACAACACTCCGTCAACCGCTCACGAGCCATAAACCCCTGAGATAACTGGCCCCAAATCGACGCAAACACCAAAAACGTACTCACCGACAATTGTTTGCCCATCTTGGCACTATAAGGCTGGCGATCGAACCAAAGCACCAGGCCTCGCTGCAAGCCCTGCAAGAGAACCGCCAACTCCAGCCAAGGGCGATCGCCCAAATCCAGATGACGCTGGGCTAACGCCTCCACAGACCCCCCTTGCTGCAAGGTTGCAAACAGCTCCCGAGGGAAATAGGCCTGAGTCTTCCGCGCCCACAACGACCAAGGGCCAGGCTGCTGCTGAGCCTCCCCAAAGCCAATCGAGCGGTTTCC
>CAZXWM010000237.1:5667-6257 GCA_964644215.1 uncultured Phormidium sp. | reverse complement strand
AACCCCTCACTCAACCCCGCCCCCAACTCCTGAAGATGGGACTCCGGCTGCGTTTTGAGGGCCTGAGCTAGTTGTTGTAGGCGATCGCCACTCCAGGGTCGTTCCTGATTCGGGTCCAGCACCCCCACCAGTACCGCCAACCGCTCCCCCGACTCCGCCGCCGAGAGCCGTTTCACGGTCGTCGTCACCGCCGCCGTGGTTTGATGTTCCTGTTCCCAGCGTTGATACTGGCCCTCAATCGTCTGTAACGCCCGCAACTTGCGCGTCACCTTCGACGACGAACCCGACGAGCCTTCCAAACTCTCGCGACGTTCCAATAAACAGCGCTCAAAAATCTCCGACGTTCCCGGACGAATCTCCCGTAACAGCCGTTGATAGACCTGTTCAACCGATCGCACCCGTCCCGCCAGCGTACTGTCGAGGAGTTTATCAATAACCTGTAAATAGCGATCGCGATCGGACATCACTCACCCCCACATTATGGCAACAACAACTATGGCAACAACAACTCCACATCCCCCGATTGAGGAAGCCGAGGAACCCGGCGTTGACGGCGTTCCTCTCCCTCCAGAGACATCTCATCCACCGTC
>CAZXWM010000237.1:0-5657 GCA_964644215.1 uncultured Phormidium sp. | reverse complement strand
TCCTCACCCTCAGCCAGCTCTCGATTCGCTTGCTCCTGCAACAGAGATAGATAATTGGGATTAAACAAACTCGTCAACACATGAACCAGGCGATCGCGCTGCTGACGAGATAAGGCCGCGATCGCCGCCTGATCCCCGGCCAAGGGATTTTCCGTCAACACACTCGCCCCTGGATACGTCCCCCGCACCATGCGCTCATAGGCCCCCAAATAATCCGCCAGAGTTAACTTCCAATCTAAGCGAAACGGTCTTGGCCGAGCCTTAACAAAAATGTGATAGCGAATCAAACGAGAGATCAGCGTATTTTCCTCATCCCTCTCCCCAGTTTCCGCATCAACATACTGATTTTCCCGAGGTAACTCCGGCATCCTCTCATACACCTCTCGCCAGACATCGCGACTGTTGCGCGATCGTTGGGCGATCACCACTGGAGACACCCGAGATCCCTCCCCAGCCGCCTCCCGCAACTGCGCCGCATTCGCACCAATGACCGTCAACGCCATTAGACTTAAGGCAATCATCAAAAAATGCGTGACTTGCTTCTGCAATCGGGAGGACATCATAGCTCAAACCCGTTCAAACAAATAGAATTGGAGTCTCAATCGAGCTGACATAGCTCCTGCACCCTCCCTTACTCGCCAATAATCTCAGGTTGCGTCAACTCATCCGACATCTCAACGATCGCCCGCACCACCGGCTTCATCCCCGGCTCATCCAAATTATCAAAATCTTCATAGCGCCGACGTTTAGCGCGATTCGCCACCTGAACCGTGATGCGATAGCGATTCGATGCCGCATCGACGAGTTCTTCGGCGCGACGCATTAAATTCGTGGTTTCGAGGGGAGTGCGTTTCTGCATAAGAAATGACGAGATGAACCAGCCTAGACGAAAGAACATCCCCCAGTGTAACAAACTCTTGGCCACAACCGTTCTACCGCAGCGAATCTACCGCAACGAATCCCCAGACCTGATTTTGGGTATTGACAAGAGCCGCTGGTATGTTATAATGATAAATCGTTTGCCGATGTAGCTCAGTGGTAGAGCACTCGATTCGTAATCGAGCGGTCACGAGTTCAAATCTCGTCATCGGCTTTTTGCTTTCTCAGCTTGCTTTGTCAGTCTGCTTTGTCGGTCTGCTTTCTCAGTCTGTCTACGGTCGTTCCGTGCCATCGATGACCCAGAGATTGCCCGACTCTTGCCAAGTCCAAATTAGGCGTTGTTGCTGTCGGGAAAGTCTGCCATCGTTCATCTCATAGATGATATCCACCTCAACCACAGCCTCATTGCGATCTTCGCGTACAACGCGGACATCATTCACCCGCACCCGATCCACACTCCCCCACCAATCCCGATAACTCTCAAAGCCCTCAGGATGTAAAGTGCGATTCTGTTGCATCCGGCGAGATAAGCGATTCCAGCCCAAACTGAGATCATAGACATCATCCCCCCCCAAAGCCGCATAGTAATCGCGAGTGCTATTACTGACAGAGGGACGCGGTTCTGGTGTCGGCGTCGGGGTTGGCGTGGCTGTCGGGGTTGGTTCCGGCGTAGGAGTGGGAGTCGGAGTCGGTTCCGGCGTCGGGGTTGGCGTGGGGGTCGGCGTTGGCGTCGGAGTGGGAGTGGGAGTCGGGGTTGGCGTCGGGGTTGGTTCCGGTGTAGGAGTGGGCGAGACAACTACCGGGCCATCATCTTGAGGGCGGCGATCGCGCTCCTGCAAAGCAACCGTTGCCAGCACTCCACCACCAATCACACCCAACAACAACGCTCCGAGAAGAACCCCTTTTTTACTCTTCGAGGCCGGCCCCGGCGAGGGACTTGTTCTCGGCGACGACGCTCCAGGAGACACCGCTTGAGTCGCCCCCTGCGTCGGTGGAGGTGTGCCTGCATTCCAACCTGGGGCAACGGCTACTGTTGGCTCACTTGTCGGCGGCCCAGGGGCCGCTGGAGGGACTGGCGCAATTGGTGTCGATTCGTTGCCATCTAAAGCCGCCAACATCTCATCAGCACTGGCAAAGCGATCGCGAGGATAGGCCGCGATCGCCCGCTCCAAAACCGCCGCCAAGGGGCGATCCTGTAGCGTCACCAGAGATTGCCAGGACATCTCCCCAGTCCGAGGATCACTGGGCAAATCCTGGGGAAGCTTGCCCGTTAACAGAAAAATCGCCGTCAACCCCAAACTATACAAATCACTCGAAAACAACGGCCGGCCCGCCGCCTGTTCACTGGACATAAAGCCCGGCGTACCAATCACAATACTGCTCGTCGGGGACCCCGAACCACTCATGACTGTGGTCATCGTCTCCCGCACCGCCCCAAAATCAATCAAGACCGGCTTTCCGTCGCGATCGCGCAAAATAATGTTATCGGGCTTAATATCCCGATGCACAATCCCCTGACGATGCACAAACGCCAACACCGGCAACACCTCCCGCAACAGATCGCGAATCTCCGACTCAGAGAAAGTTCCCTGACGATTAAGCCGTTCCGTTAGAGTGAACCCCTCAATCCACTCCTGAACCAAATAAAACTGCTCATCCTCAGCAAAGTAGGCATAAAGCCGGGGAATTTGCCGATGATTATCCCCGAGCGATTCCAAAATCGCCGCCTCCCGGCCAAAACGTTGTTCAATCAGCCGCCGCGTCGCCTCATCACTCGTCGTCGGTTTAAGCTGCTTGAGAACACAACGCCGCTGGGAGGGCATTTGCGTATCCTCAACCAGAAACGTCTCCCCAAAGCCTCCTCGCCCCAAAGATTGTAAAATTCGATAGCGTTGGTTTACGAGGGTCATGGGGCCAGTTGACAGGTGACGGTTGACAGTTGAGAGTTAGTAGAGGGAATAGAGAACTTCGGAATAGGGAGGGTATAACCTACCCCTAACCTCTGCCGCCGAGGACAGCTCAAACCTACATATCGAGGCAACACAAAACTAGCTAATGAAAACAATACCATAGCCAGGTTTTCCTAGGTTTGACCGTCAAGGGGTCAACAGTCACGATTCACCGATCATTGTTAATTTGTCATTGTGGAACGTCCCCATTCTGCCTCAAAACATCTACTCATTGCCGCCAGTGGCACCGGCGGTCATATTTTCCCAGCCCTAGCCACCGCTGAATGCCTAAGCGATCTGGAGTTAGAGTGGTTAGGCGTCCGCGATCGCCTCGAACAGCAATTACTCGGCGATCGCTATCCCTTGCATCTCGTTCACGTCGAGGGCTTTCAGTCTCGCCCAGGCTTCGCCACGCTGCGGGTTCTCTATCGTTTTGTTAAAGCAACCCTCGACTGTCGTCAACTCCTCAAACGAGGACAATTTGATGGCGTTTTTACCACAGGAGGCTATATTGCCGCCCCGGCCATTTTAGCGGCGCGATCGCTGCAACTCCCCGTCATCCTCCATGAATCCAACGCCATTCCCGGCAAAGTGACCAAATGGTTCGCCCGCTGGTGTGACGTCGTAGCCGTCGGGTTCCCCGAAGCCGAACGACGACTCGCCCAACACCCCACGATTTGCGTCGGAACCCCCGTTCGGTCTTCCTTTCGCGAATCGCACCACCTCGAATTACCCATTCCCCCTGATGTACCTCTGATTGCCGTGATGGGTGGGAGTCAAGGTGCAGTAGCCGTCAATCAACTGGTGCGTCGATGCGCCCCCGCCTGGTTTGAGTTAGGGGCCTGGGTGGTTCACCTCACCGGTGAGAATGACCCTGATGCGGGCAGTTTACAGCATCCTCAGTATCTCGCCTTGCCCTTTTACGATCAAGTGGCCGCCCTGTTGCAACGGGCTAATTTGGCGATTTCTCGGGCGGGTTCGGGGTCCTTAACCGAGTTGGCGACGGCCCAGACTCCCGCCATTCTCATCCCCTTTCCCTACGCCGCCGAAGACCATCAATTCTACAACGCCGTCGGCTTCATGGAAGCAGGCGCCGCCCGAGTGTTTCGCCAAGAACATCTTTCGCCAAAACTTCTCCAAACCGAAGTTGAAACTCTACTCAAAGACCCTGAACAACTCCAGCAGATGACAACTGCGATGGCACACTTAGCGATTCCCAATAGTGCCGAGCGGTTAGCGGAATTGATCCGAGAAAAACTGAATTAGAATGGTTAATCATTGATGCTGAATTATTGATAGCTGTTGCCCGCAAACTTATTCATCGTTATTACATACAGCGTTACATTTTGTCCCAGTCTAACCCTACTACCGCGTCCCAGGTTGCCCCAAAAAAGGGATTTTTTCCGTCAGCACTGCGCAACAAACCTCTTGCGTTCGGGATGTTGCTCATTTTTCTCATCTCGTTGTTCCTGAGATTTTGGCAACTCAACCGCTTTAATACCCTAATTTTCGACGAAATTTATTTCGCCGATCATGGATTTAGTTATCTCAAACAACTGGACTTATTTGACGTTCATCCACCCCTAGCTAAATACATTTTAGCCTTAGGAATTTGGCTGCACGCCCATCTTTTTGGCGGCGCAACATCCTTCGCTAACGCCACCGCCGTTCGTGAACTCGATGCGATCGCCTATCGCTGGCTTAACGCCTTAACGGGGTCCCTAATTCCCCTCCTGGTGGGGGCGATCGCCTACCAATTCACCCGTCGCGATCGCCTGACTCTCCTCGCCAGCGGCTTCGTTGCCCTCGATGGCTTACTCCTGGTTGAATCTCGCCTCAGTTTAATCAACGTCTATCTCATCTTTTTCGGCTTACTGGGACTGTGGTGTTTCGGCAAGGCGATCGCCGAAAATATCTCTCTCAAATGGCTGATTTTGGCAGGAGGATTTTGGGGCGCTTGTGCATCCATAAAATGGAATGGACTCGGCTTTCTGCTAGGGGTCTATCTCTTATACGGACTCGCCTGGGGACTCGATGAACTCCAATATTGGCGAACCTCGAATCCTAACGAATCCACTCAACAAACCCCAACTCAAAACCCTCTTAAATTCATCACAAAAATCCCCGTACTTCAGTTTGGACTTAGCTTTGGCGTTATCCCCTTTATTATCTATCGCCTGCAATGGATTCCCCATTTACAACTTCAAACCAACTTTACCTTTTTAGGAATGCAGCGCCAAATTTTAGGCTATCACGAAAGTATCGGCAGTAGCGTTGATGACCATCCCTATTGTTCCCCCTGGCATAGTTGGATTTGGATGCGTCGCCCCGTCGCCTATTACTTTGAAAAAATCGAAGTCCAGGGAGATACCACCATTTTTGATATCCATGCCTTTGGTAATCCGATTCTCTGGTGGCTTTCGACTCTAGCCATATTTGGACTTATTTATAAATGGTTTTCCACTTTAGTAAATTGGTTGACAAATGAGCGAATTTGTGCTAAAAGCTTCTATTTACAAAGTATCATTATCACTCAGTATTGTGCCAACTTTCTGCCTTGGGCAAGTGTCTCGCGCTGTACTTATATCTATCACTATATGCCCGCCTCAATGCTGGCTTTTATGACCTTAGCGGGGTGGGTTGAGTTGGGTTTAGGGAAACGACATTGGCTTTGGCGGAGTCTGAGTTGGGGCGCGATCGCCCTCATCATCGCCGGATTTATCTTTTGGCTGCCCATCTATCTCGGACTTCCCCTCTCACCCGATGAGTTTAGCCGCCGTATGTGGTTTCAATCCTGGTATTAGGGAATAGGGAACAGGCAACAGGCAA
>CAZXWM010000236.1:665-6715 GCA_964644215.1 uncultured Phormidium sp. | reverse complement strand
GGGTTTATGAAGTTGACGGAACCAACACCACCGAGGTCAAAAGCTTATTCACCGAACAATGGGCAACAGATATTGGTAAAGCCAGTTCCGGTGACGACTGGATTGGCACTTGTGGCGAGGACGGTAGCACCGTCGCCAACTGTACCGCCTCTTTCGTTTTCAAAGCCAATGTAGAATATGCCTTGGGGTTAGCCAACTGGAGCCGGACTGGTGAAGACAATGTGGCTGGAAGTTATATCCGCACAGTCTTCTCAACCGATCGCCTCAACTCCTTTGACGGAGAAGAAACCCAACAATTCCTCTTTGGCTCTCACGGTGCGTTTGATGGTGAGGATGCCAACGAGCATCAAGCTGTCATCAATCCCCAAAATTATGCCAGTGGCGATCCCTTGGCTGGCTCTTTAGCCCTAGGGATTGATGACCGGGGTAACGGTGATGACCGTGACTTCCAAGACATGGTTCTTTCGGCAGAAGCTGAACGAGCTGATGTCCCCGAGCCTTCTGTCATCTTTGGCTTAACCGCCATCGCCGGTGGATTCGCAAGCCTGCGTCGTCGTCGCGACAGCTAATCCCCCTGGTGTTGAACATCGACTGAGTTCCCCCAGGTTCCTCTCAAGAGATGTTTGAGCATCTGACAGCAACACCCCCAGTCTTGGCATCCCTTCGCCCGACTGGGGGTTTTTGTGCAGGAACCGAGCAAAATGGGGGGCGAGTCTCAGGCTTGCCCCCCATTTTGGTTTTTTTTAAAGAATTTTTAAGCTATATTTTGGGTCTTTATCAAGAGCGACCCCTTTGAAGAAGAGGATCTGACCTCAATCCCGTTCAACGATTGGCGGTTAGGGAAGCCCCCAGCACTTGAGAGAGCCACACCTCCACAGAACGCACCGGGGAATAACGAACCGCCTCACCGGGATCAACCATCGGTTCAACCAAAACCGTGAACATTCCCATGCGATTTCCCGCTAGGACATCCGTAAACAGGCGATCGCCCACCATGGCCACCTGGGCCACCGGCAAATCCATCGCCGACACCGCTCGCCAGAGTTTGCGGCGAAAGGGTTTAGCCGCAAAGAAAATATAGGGCAACTCTAGGGACTTAGCGATATTGCCAATACGGGTTTCACTGACATTGTTACTCACTAGCCAAAGCGTGGCCACCTGACGCAACTCGATAATCCGCTGATGCAGTTCTTCCGAGGCCTGCATTTGTCCAATCGGGACTAGAGTCTCGTCCACATCAAAGACAAGTCCCTTCAAATTATGCTCAATCAACAGTTCTGGCGTAATATCCAGAACCGTGCCGCCCAGAACCAAATCAGGCTGTAAGAGTTTGCCCCAAGACATAGTAAAAGGTGAAATAACAGGTTCAAACAGAGCTGGGAGGGTTAGAGGGGTTCGTCACGTTGGGCGAGTTCTCGTTCAACCCGAGCGATCGCCGCCTCATGCTCGACCAGAGTACGACTAAAAAAGTGTGTCCCGTCATAGCGGGCCACAAAATAGAGATAAGGAGTCTCCTCGGGGTCCAGAGTCGCTTGTAAACTGGCTAATCCGGGGCTGGCGATCGCCGTTGGCGGCAAACCGGGATTACGATAGGTATTATAAGGAGAATCCACCTCAACCTGAGTCCAGGTCAGCGGTGCATCCACCGTCTGACGAATCCCTAGAGCATATTCTACCGTCGGATCTGCCCCCAAATTCATCCCCGTCTGTAACCGCTGCCAAAACACCCCAGCAATGGTGCGCCGCTCCTGGGCCACCACAGCTTCACGCTCCACAATAGAGCCTAACGTGACCCATTCTTGCAGGGTCATCGGCTCAGGCGGTTCCCCTTGTTCATATTCAGGTAACGCCACCTGTTCAAACTGGCGTAACATCTGATTGATAATCACATCTGGAGTGATTGTCCCCTCACCAATTTGATAGGTATCAGGGAAGAGATAGCCTTCGAGATGGGGGATATTCTCCGGGAGCCAGTCAAAGCGATCGCGGGGAATTTCCGTAGTGGCTTCCAAAAACGCCTCAGCAGAGAACAACTCTCGTCGCTCAAAATACTCAGCCATCTCACGGCGAGACCAACCCTCAGGAATCGTAAAACTTTGGCGAGACACCTCCCCATCCCAGATTTGCGCCCCAATCTCTAACATCGACTCCTGAGGCGAAAATCGATAGGTCCCTGCCTGAAACGACCCCTCCGGCTGTTGCCAGCGTAGCCAACGCGCCCACAACTCCCACGCTCTAGCCGATTGAATCAAACCCACAGCTTCGAGATCCCGGCCAATTTGTGCCGCCGGTGTTCCTTGGGGGATATCGAGTTGGACCGCCATCACATCTTCGTCGGACAACTCCTCGGTTGCCGTCTCAGCGACGGGAGCCGTGGCCCAACTCCACCAAGACCATCCCTGCCAAGCACCGACGGCGATCGCCGCCGGAACTGCCAAGTAAAACGCACCTTTCGCTAGTCGTCCCACAAATTTACCCTCATCAACTCAACAGGTTCTACTCCAATCCCTTAAACAGACGTTCAGCAATTAAACTCTCAATCGATGGCAACAACGGTTCTAACTCATCGAGTTCTTCATCAGTGAGTAACTCAGGCTTAGCATCAGCATTAATACGAGCCAACACGAGCATCGGATCGATGGGAACATAAAGTCCATATTCCTGTTCCCCCTCATAGAAGTTCGCTAAACAGAGCAATTCTTCCTCATCCTCATCGCTATCCGTCTCATTAAGTGCCTCAATGGCCTCGTCGAGTTCAGGAATCTCCCCAACAACCGTTAAGGTTAAGGCGGTTCGTTGTAGCAACAAATCCTGTTGGGCCAAAACAGCTTTTGCCGTTTCAAAGACCGCATCAATTTGCTCATCCGTTGCTAAATCCGCCTCCTCATCCTCGCTCTCATCATCCCCAAACCAAGTCACCAAATCCACGGGAATGTTGACCGGGAGTAACACCGCGTACTCAACACCATTCATCTCAAACTGATGCTCAACATAACAAGGGAGCGATCGCCCCTGGTCATCGGTAACAGACACAATGGTGCTATGAGGAGTTTCGTTCATGGATGATTGATCACCGCTAAAGACTAAGGACTCACAATCTGTTGGGACAGATAGCTCTCCCTAAGATAGCACGGGGGGCGATCGCCATTGCACCCTAGCGACCACCCCCTGGCCCCTACTCCATCGTTAAGACCACTTTCCCCGACATCGATCCCGCCTCAAGCCGTCGATGGGCCTGCGCCGCCTCAGCCAAAGGGAACACCTGACTCACCTGAACCTGCAACGATCCCGAATCAAACAAGCGTCCACATTCGCGCAAAATTTTCGCCTGTTCCGCCTGTTCCTCCTGCAAATTCAGCAACATCGGCGTTAACATCAACTCCAAACCCAGCCGCAGATTCCGTTGACGCGCTCCCTTCAAATTGCCATCCTGACTCGGTTGCAGCAACGTCACCACATCCCCATACAGCTTCACCGCCTCGCAGCTACGATAGAACGTCTCACCACCGACCGTATCAAACGCCACATCAACCCCTTCCCCATCCGTCCAACCCAACACCGCCTCCACAAAATCCTGCTGAGGATAGAGAATTGGCAAATCTGCACCCAAGACCTTGACAAAATCTGCTTTCTGTGCATTAGATACGGTCGTAGCCACCGTTGCTCCCTGACGTTTCGCCAACTGCACCGCCACATGGCCCACACCACCGGCCCCAGCCTGAATTAAAACCCGTTGTCCCGCACAAAGACGAGCGCGATCATACAGTGCTTCCCAAGCCGTAATCAACACCAGAGGTGCCGCCGCCGCTTCCTCAAAACTCAACGATTGAGGTTTGAGCGTCAAACAATGCTGTTCCACCAGAGCATATTCAGCATAATTGCCCTGAGAGCCTCCCAAACCACCAAAACAGAAATAGACGGCATCTCCCGGGCCAAACCCCGACACATGAGAACCCACCACTTCGACAACGCCGGCCCCATCGCAGCCGAGAATATCTGGGGAACCATCTGAGATAAACGTTCCCCGTTGTCGCACCTTCGTATCAATGGGATTGACTCCAGCCGCCCTCAGTCGGACCAACACCTGAGTTGGCGTTTGAAGCCGAGGAACCGGCAAATCTCGCAGTTCTAGCACATCAGGCGCACCCGCACCCGTCATCACAATAGCTTTCATCGCACTCTATCCTTACTCATCAATCAGCGGTCCACACCCCCAAATCCCACTCACCTCATCCCCCAAAGGGGGCAACCATAAGGGGATTCCTACTATTCCCTATTCCCTATTCCCTGTTCCCTATTCCCTGTTCCCTGTTCCCTATTCCCTGTTCCCTATTCCCTTCTTCCCCTACAACTGCCCAAACCCTTTCTTTTTCTTCTGTTTCTTCTTCTTCTTAGATTTGCCGCCCCCGGGGCCTCGGAAGCCGGGACGAGGGCCACCGCCGCCACCGAACATCCCACCTAAAGGATTCATACCCGGCATTCCGCCGCCGCCCATACCCGGGAAATTCCCTTGTCCCATTTGCTGCATCAGCGATCGCATTTTCTTGAAATCACTGACCAACTTATTCACATCCGACTCCTGAAACCCAGACCCCCGAGCCACCCGACGACGGCGACTCGGAGAACTCGACAGCATATCAGGATTCGTCCGTTCCTCAACCGTCATCGAGCCAATCATGGCCTCAGAGCGTTTGAGTTGCGTTTCCCCCTTTTGTAAATCATCATCAGAAATCTGTTTCCCCATCCCTGGGATTAACTTCATAATCCCCCCCAGAGATCCCATACTCTTCATCAAGCGGGTTTGTTTAAGGAAATCATTAAAATCAAACTGAGCCGAGAGGATTTTCTCCTGCATCTTCTCAGCATCAGCCAAATCGACCTGTTCAGCGGCTTTCTCCACCAACGACAGCACATCGCCCATACCCAAAATACGGGAGGCCATGCGATCGGGGTAAAACGGTTGTAGGGCTTCAACCTTTTCCCCCATCCCCACAAACTTAATCGGCGCCCCAGAAATCCGTCGCAGCGACAGAGCCGCACCACCGCGACTATCGCCATCAAGCTTCGTGAGAATCGCCCCACTAATGCCAATTTCTTCATCAAAGGTGCGAGTGAGGGTAGCCGCTTCCTGGCCCGTCATCGCATCCACCACCAACAGGGTATCGTGAGGTTGAATCGCCGCCTTAATGCGCCCCAACTCCGCCATCATGTCCCTGTCGATTTGTAAGCGTCCCGCCGTATCGACGATGACCGTATCAATACCATCAGCTTTCGCTTTCTCAACCCCCTGACGAGCAATCTCGACGGGGTCCGCATCGGTTCCCATCTCGAAAACCGGGACATCAATTTGCTCACCAAGGGTTTTGAGCTGATCGATCGCCGCCGGGCGATAGATATCCGTCGCCACCAGAAGACTAGAGCGGTTCAGTTTACGCAAATGTAGAGCCAGCTTCGCCGAAGCCGTAGTCTTCCCAGTCCCCTGTAGCCCCGCCATCAAGATAACCGTGGGTGCTACATCAGCCTCAGCCAGAGGGACATTGCTCTCCCCCATGATGGCCACTAACTCATCATTGACGATTTTGATGAATTGCTGGTCCGGACGCACCCCAGAGATGACCTCAGCCCCTAGGGCTTTCTCTTCAACATCGGCGACAAATTCCTTGACAACTTGTAGGTTCACGTCGGCAGTGAGGAGAGCGCGACGAACCTCTTTCAAGGCATCTTGAATGTTGGCTTCCGAGATCTTATCTTGTCCTCGGAGCTTTTTCCAGGATTCTTCTAAGCGTTCAGCAAATGCGTCAAACATGAAATATTGGGGTTAGCAGACAGTGACTATGAACAGTGACTATGAGTAGCCGGCAGGGGATACGCCTTAGCTTCCCCAAGAGCTTCCCTAAGAATAGCAAGAATTGGGGCGGGGATTCGAGAGACGGTTTTCCCCCATCGCGGTCTGGGGACGATCCACGCTAGGATTTTAACGTTCTCAATCTGTTTCCCCTACGCGCCGAACCTGCAAGCCTATGTTCTTCGACGAACTTCAACCCATCTTC
>CAZXWM010000236.1:0-655 GCA_964644215.1 uncultured Phormidium sp. | reverse complement strand
CTTTGTCTCTGGAGTGCTACGCCTAGATTTAGCTGAAGAGCCACTCAAGAGTTGGGTTGGCTCAACCACCGAGTCAACAACTTCATCGACATCTGGCTCCCGCCGCGATCGCGACAATGGCAATGGACCCCAATCCATTAACATTGAATAGCGATTATGTCAAGCTAAATTCTCAAGTTTTCCTGAACATTGGTAGTTGCCAATAATTACCAATAATCTAGAACCAACAATGTAGAACCAAAAAGGAGGGGCGCGATGCTCCTCCTTTTGCTTTGATTCAGGTCTTGCAAATCCCGACATCAGAGCTAATTGTGACAGTTACAGCCCTTGTGGCCACAGCCAGCCCCATCGGGATGCCCATCGGCACAAGCCTGACTGCAATAGGGTTTGTCGTCTTTCATCACCGCGTTTTCCAAGCTGACGATACAGAGACACGAATCGCAAGCGCATTTCATTTGAGTGACGGTTGCCATAATAGAAGTCCTCGTTATTTACAACATCTGAACAGTTATTCAGATATTAGCACAACAACCCAACCCCCACCACAAAACCGGCAAAGCTTAACACAGCCGTAACAATTCCCCGTTCCCCGTTCCCCGTTCCCTGTTCCCTTCCCCTCTTGGGAGGGGTGCCCGGAGGGCGGGGTGGGTCAAAT
>CAZXWM010000235.1:0-6719 GCA_964644215.1 uncultured Phormidium sp. | reverse complement strand
CTGGGTGGCCAAACTCTACCATCAACCAACTCCCGAGTTGGGGCGCAAATTGGCCGTCATGGCCGCCAATCCCCCCGACGATCCCACCGCCGCCTCGGGCCATGTCTCCATCGCCTGGGTTCTCGATCCCCTTTGGCAACGAGGCCGGATTATCGGCTTCCTCATGCCTCGCGTCAGTGAAGGCTTCCCCCTCCATGACGTATATACCCCGAGATCCCGCCGCGATCGCTGTCCCTTCTTCAACTACCAATATCTCTATCGCAGCGCCCGCAACCTAGCCGCCGCCGTCAGCCGTATCCATTCCCGAGGCTATGTCATCGGCGATGTCAACGAATCCAACATCCTCGTCAGTCGCACCGCCTTAATTACCCTCGTTGACACCGACTCCTTTCAAGTCAGCGACGGGGACGCCCTCTACCCCTGTCCCGTCGGGAAACCCGAATTTACGCCCCCTGAACTGCAAGGGAAAACCCTGCGTCATGTGCGCCGCCGCCCGGAACAGGACTGTTTTGGCTTAGCGGTGCTAATTTTCCAGCTTCTCATGGAGGGAACTCATCCCTTCGCGGGCGTCTATCTCGGTTCGGGAGAGCCGCCCCCCATCGAAGCCCGTATCGCCGCCGGCCATTTCGCCTATAGCCGTCAACAGGTTCCCTATCGCCCCACCCCCATCGCCCCAGCCGCGAATCTCCTGACACCGCAACTACAACAGCTCTTTACCCAATGCTTTGAACGGGGCCATCGTCAGCCTCAACAGCGGCCCGATGCCCAAACTTGGGTCAAAGCCCTCGAACAAGCCGAAGCCCAGTTAATGACCTGTTCCGTGAACCCTCAGCATCGCTATGGGAGCCATTTAAACCATTGTCCCTGGTGCGATCGCAGCCGCAAACTCGGCGGCCGCGATCCCTTTCCCCGCAGTTCTCAGGAAGTCGGCCGCCTGCAACGGCATCATCCCCCCAAACCTAAACCTAAAACACGTCCCCGTCCCCCTCGGGTTCCCCAAGCGGTGGGCTATACCATCGCCTTTCCCTCGCCCCACAGCCTCAGCAAAATCACACCGCCGCCGGGAATCTTAGCTCAACTTAAAGCCGATATCAGCCAGTATTTTTGGGAATATCGCTATGATTTCCTCGGTGGAAGTCTCGTCATTGCCCTGGCCCTGTCGGCGGGAGTTTATCTCTCGGATACCTCGGGCGATCGCCCCTCGCAATCCTCGTCCCGGCCCTCCCTGGCCGAGACGGAACTGCACCGGAATCAGACCACGACCGACTCAACCTCCCGCCCCCTCGTCATCAGTGACCAGGCGGTGATCGAGGAGGAAATCCCCCAGGATAACGACCTTAGCCTCACCTTAGCCGATCGCCGCTACGATCACGGCGATCGCGTCACCTCCATCGCCGTCAGCCCCAAGGGGGACTGGTTCGCCAGCAGCAGTAGCGATGGAACTCTGAAAATTTGGTCATTTCCTGATCGCGTTCTCCGGCAATCTCGCCGCCTCTCGTCGGTGTTGGGCCTCCCTGAAGATCAGGTGCAACTCCTCGCCGTTGGCCCCGACGGCGATCGACTCATCGGGGCCACCGCCCAAGGCCTGCAAACTTGGAACCCGGATAGTTTTGATCTCATCAACACTCTACCCTTGCCGATTGTCCCCAAGGCCCTGTCGTTGAGCGATCGTCAAGACTTACAAATCGGGGGAACCTCCGGCGGTGATATTGCCGTTTGGGACCTCCAGGGGTTACGAGAACATCGTCGCTGGGCCGCCAATCAACAACAGGTTCTCGCCCTCAGTCCCAATGGCGAAACCCTCGTCACAGCAAGTCCTGACGGCATCACTCTCTGGGATGTGGAGACGGGCCAACCTCGGGCTACCCTCCCCCAAACTCCTCCCGAACACCTAGTCGCGGCCCTCAGCCCCGACAGCCAACTCCTCGCCATGACCGTTCCCACTGATAACGGCATGATCCAGATTTGGGATACCCGCAGCGGCGGGTTACTTCATTCAGAAACCGCCAGCCATATCAGCACTTTAGTCTTTGGGAGTCATGGCAAAACCTTAATTGGGGGAGATCTCTATGGAAGTATTGGAGTTTGGCACATTAACAGACGAACCGACAGGTCTCAACCCTCTCGTGACGATCCTCCCCAAACCTAATCTATCCTCACTAGACTGGGTTCGACAAGATGAGAAGCGATCGGTTAGATTGGGAGAATTAGGACGACAACCTACCTCAATCTTGTCCCAGTGTTTGGCTTAGATGTACGCACATTCAACGTTTGATTCCGCCGGGGTTCCCACCTCAGACCTTTTAGACATCTTCTATCATAATTCACCAATGATGATGGGAGTGGTCGAACTTGTTGAAGTCAATCATCAAATCGACATTCGTTTTATCTGTAATAATTCAGCAACTTGTCAGTTTTTTAAGGTTCCGCCGCAATCCCTGGCAGGTAAAACCTTTGGTGAACTCGGTATTGTTCCTGAGAGTTTATCTGAATTTGTCAGGTATTACCAACAATGCCAACAACAAAGCGAACCCCTATCCTTTGAATATCAGTATGTTCAGGACTCTCAACCCTGTTGGTTTTTGATTACTTTGAACTGTTTACACTTAGGAGACCAGCAACAGCCACAGTTTTCCTATCTTGTCCGAGATATTAGCGATCGCAAACAATCAGAATTACAACGATTAGAGATAGAACGACGGAACCGAAATTTACAAATCATTGAACCCATTTTTGAAGTCATTTTAGCGGGATATTGGGACTGGAACCTACAAGATAATAGCGACTATCTCAGCCCCAGCTTTAAGAAAATGTTTGGTTATGAGGATTATGAACTCGAAAATACTGCTGAAGCTTGGCAATTTTTGATGCTTCCTGAAGATTTACCTGGCACATTACAGGCTCTTCAAAATCACATTAACAGTCCAAGTACAGTTCCCTTTTATCGGGAAGTTCGCTATCGTCATAAAAATGGAAAACTGGTTTGGGTCATTTGTTCAGGCCAAGTAATTGAATGGGACTCGGAAGGTCGTCCATTGCGAATGATTGGCTGTCATATCGATATTACTAATCAAAAAGAAGCCGAATTGCAACTGAAGCGAACCAATCAAGAAATCAAAACCTTCCTCGATAATGCTCCCATTTTAATTTGTCATTTATCTACTGATGGCTGTTATCTCAACGTCAACCCAACCTTTGCTCGAACTTTGGGGACATCACCTGCGGAGATGATTGGTCGTTCTTTAGCTGATTTTCTTCCCGATAATCTTGTACGTCTGTTTCGTCAACGCCTCAAAACTGTACAAAAGACCCTGCAAACCCTCAAAGTTGAAGAATCTATATATATTGAGGGTCAGGAACAATTCTTTGAAACTATTTTATTTCCGGTCATCCAAGAAGAAGAAATTATTAGTATTTGGGCAATTTCCATCGATGTAACCACCAAAAAACAACAAGAAATCAAGCTCAAACAGAGCGAAGAACGGTATCGACGAATTATTGAAACAACCCTAGAAGGCGTTTGGTGTTTGAATGCTCAAGGACGAACAGAACTCGTCAATCAACAGATGGCTCAAATGCTAGGCTACTCTGTGTCTGAAATACTAGGAAAACCCTTGCTTGCCTTTACTTCAGCCGCAGCTAAACCAGAAATTGAGCAACAAATTTTAGCTCGTGAAGCTGGGATTTGTGAACAACATCTCTGGCAACTTCAACATAAAGATAGTTCACCGGTTTGGGCGATGGCTTCAACGACACCGATTCACAACTCAGAGGGACGTTATGAGGGCTTAATTGGACTGTTAACTAATATCACTGATATGGTTCAAATGCAAGAAGCCTTAAGAATTTCAGAGTTGCAGTTAGGGGGCATATTAAATAGCTCTCTCGATGGAATTATGGCATTTCGTTCAGTTCGTAACTCCCAGGGAGACATTATTGATTTCGAGTATTTACTCGCAAATACGTCTGGCTGTGAACTGACGAAAAAAAAATTGGAAGACTTGGTCGGACATCGCTTATTAGAGATAATGCCAGGACATCTTGAAGATGGACTGTTTGACTATTATGTTGAGGTGGTGGAGTCAGGATGTCCAGGAACTCGGGAATTTTATTATAACTATGATGGACTTGATTGCTGGTTTGAAAATATCGCCGTTAAACTAGAAGACGGGTTTGCTGTAACGTTCCGGGATGTGACTGCGATGAAACAATATCAATGTACCCTGGAACAGACAAATCGGGAACTAGAACTACGACTGAATGATTTACGAGAACGACATGCTGAAATGTTGACTCTCAGCCAAATTGGTGATTTTTTACAAGCTTGTGTCACCGTCGAAGAAGCTTGTCGAGTGGTTGCAACCTTGATGGCACCTCTATTTCCCCATAGTTCTGGAGGGATTTTCCAACTTAATCCTTCGAATCGTCGCCTAGAAAATCTTGCTCATTGGGGAGAGATATTATATTCCCAAACGAATTTTGACATCAAAGATTGTTGGGGATTGCGACGAGGACGAGTTCACGAGGTGGATGATCAACAGGATGGCTTGCGTTGTCGACATATTTTGTCGCTTCCTGAGGGAGCGACAAGCTGTTGTATCCCTCTAATTGCTCATGGAGAAACCCTGGGATTGTTATATATTAGTACCTATCCTGCCCAGGTATTTTCGGCTAATAAAACTCAACTGGCGCGAACGGTAGCAGAACAGTTGGGGTTGGCGATCGCCAACCTTAACCTCCGGACTATCTTAGAACAACAAAGCATCCGCGATGGCTTGACGGGACTCTATAACCGTCGTCATTTTGAGGACCGACTGCAACAAGAAATTGAACGCTCAAGCCGGACTCACTCGTCTCTGAGTCTAATTATGCTGGATATTGACCACTTTAAGACCTTTAATGACACTTACGGTCATGATGCCGGGGATTATGTCCTAAAATCGATTAGCCACAATCTCAAGGCGAGTTTACGCCTCTGTGACATCATTTGTCGGTATGGTGGCGAAGAGTTGGTGATTATTTTGCCCGATACTTCCCTAGAGGCGGCCACCCAGATTGCTGAAACCTTACGACAGGCGATCGCCGCCCTCAACCTCTCCTATGACCAGCAACTTTTAGGGCAAATGACAGCCTCATTTGGGGTCGCCACTTGCCCTCCCCAGGAGACATCGCGTTTAGCTCTTTTCAAAGCGGCTGACGGGGCGTTATACGAAGCTAAACGACATGGACGCAATCAGGTCATCTCGGCTGATGATCCAGGGAATCGTTAAAACAGATAGAGAATGGCAAATAAAACAATCCAGACAATATCCACAAAGTGCCAATATAGCTCTGCGGCTTCGGGGCCAAAGTGGCTGTCACTGGTATAACGACCTTGCTTGAGCGATCGCCCCAAAACTAGCAAAATCAAACCCAACCCAAAGGTGACGTGCAAACCGTGAAAGCCAGTCAGCACATAAAAGGTGCTGGTAAAGAGATTATCCGTGAGGCCAAACTCATTCGTAAAATACTCGTACCCTTGACCAAACAAAAATAGTAATCCCATGGCCGCCGTAATGGCAAACCAGGTGCGTAACCCCTTCACATCATTATTACGAATCGCTTGATTACCCCGGTTCATCACAAAACTACTCGACACCAGAATAACAGTGTTGACGGTGGGTAACAACAACTCTAACTCCGGCGTTCCTTGGGGCGGCCAAACTTGAGCCACTGAACGAAAGGTCAAATAAGCAGCAAACAAGCCGAGGAAAATCATCGCCTCAGCAAACAAGAACATATAAAGCCCGAAAATGCGATGATCGGGATGCTCTCCATGATGTCCTGCGTCAGCATGAGACGCCGTCGCCAGGGGATTTTGAGTGGTATCGACAGTAGAACCTTGCATAAGTCAAATGGTTAGGGACAGGTGTTGCAATGGCAATGTTTAAGTGCCAGAACTTGAGGACCTAAATACCCCCAATTACAGATTTTTAATAAGAATCTGACAATTTATTCTGTCTCTGGGGGTATTCAGGAAATGTTAATTACATCTGAGCTTTGACTTCAGCTAGTAACTCAGACACCGACTTATCATCATCTTGTTCGCGGTCAACGCCATAGTCATAAGGGCCTGACCATAACACCGGTTCTTCCTCGAAGTTCTCAATAATTGGCGGAGAACTGGCTTGCCATTCTAAGGTTAAAGCATTCCAAGGATTGGCACTGGCAATGGGGCCTTTGAACCAACTCCAAGCCGCGTTCACTAAAAAGGGTAAGGTTGACACCGCCAGAATCAGAGAACCCACGGTACAAATTTGGTTGAGGGTTGTAAAGGCGGGGTCATATTGCACTACCCGGCGAGGCATTCCCTGCAATCCTAAGATGTGCATGGGGAAGAAGGCCACATTAAAGCCAATGAAGGTAAGGACAAAGTGAACTTTACCCCAGGTTTCGTTCATCATCCGCCCCACCATTTTGGGGAACCAGTGGTAAATGCCGGCGAAGATACCAAAGACGCTACCACCGAAGAGGACGTAGTGGAAGTGAGCGACGATGAAATAGGTATCGTGAACATGAATGTCAAAGGGAACCGAGGCCACCATAACGCCGCTTAAGCCGCCAATCAGGAACATGGAGACAAAGCCGATCGCAAATAGCATGGCGGAGTTGAGGCGGAGTTTGCCCCCCCATACCGTGGCCACCCAACTGAAGACTTTAATTCCCGTGGGAACGGCCAT
>CAZXWM010000234.1:0-6736 GCA_964644215.1 uncultured Phormidium sp. | reverse complement strand
AAATCTCACAAAAGCCCATGCCTCAAGGCGAACATAGTCGTTTACAGTATAAACTGTGCCTTGCCATTAATGCTGTGACTGAACCCACAAAAATTGCCCTAGCCTTCCCAGAATTGCGCTGTACGTTTGCAGACCGTTCTCTTGTGCCTGATATTGCTGTATTCCGCTGGCAACGCATCCCAAAAACCGACAGCGGACGAATTGCCAACCGGTTTAACACCTATCCCGATTGGCTGATTGAAATCCTCTCGCCTCAGCAAAGTACAACCCAGGTGTTAAACAAATTATTACAGGCTTGCCAACAGGGAACTCAGCTTGGCTGGTTGATTAACCCAGAAGAAGCAACGGTTCTAGTGATTAGCGAGAATCAACGCCTTGATGTCTTTAGCCAAGATGCTAAACTTCCGGTTTTAGAGGGGATTGACTTGTCCTTAACGGTTGCCGATATTTTAGGCTGGTTAACCTTTTAAGGAGTCCAGTCAGGGAATCAAGCCCGATTATAGCGATCCAAAACCGTCATCTGATCACAACTTATATTGCCGAATTGCACGATTCATAAAATTAATTTGTTCAGCATGGAATGAGGGTGGCATCATACTGTGAATTGTATAATCTAATCCATCGTGCATTACATCAGTAGGCAATGCTGAATGATCGAGTCCTAAAGTATGTCCAATTTCATGAGCAATGGTATTAGCGATTAAGTTGGATAGCTGCCCAGCCTCAAGGCCGATTCGCTCCGATGCCTCATAGACTCGATCAAGATGAATAATTGCATGATTTGTAACCATGCCCAGTTTGAAACTAGCAGCACCGAGATAGTTTATCGATTGTACAGATTGATGTCCAGTACATACATAAATATGAGCGAATGTATTTCCCCACTTTCGCTCATCTGGTTGGTCGGATGTTAAAAATAATTTAACCCCTCTAAAAGCTCCGAACACTTTGGAGAAAGCATCTATTATCACTTCAACCATGACACCTCGATTAGGCAACGGGAAACTAATACCACTTAAATCGACCCAAACACAATGGCGGTTATTATGATCATGATCGGGTTGAGTCAAGGCTCCCCCGCAAGTTGGGCAAAACTCCCAACCGATTTGGATGTCCGCTCGGCATTGCCAACACCTAAGTTTTTGAGGTCTGTTTAGGTCTAGGCGTTCCCAAATTGGGCTTTTCAGTTTACGATTGGGTCGGGTCAAGTCTAGGCGATCGTATAGAGACATTGACTCAAAACAAGACTAAATATAATCAATTGATAAACTCAAAAAAAGGGGACAACAAAGCCTACTCCTGGAAAAAGCGAGGCTTTGTTGTCGAGGTTAACTAGGAGTAGGCTTTCACTAAATCTCCTAATCCCTCTATCTTGAAACCATTTCCCATAGCAGCCATTTTCCATTCACTACCATGTCGGTAGATTTCAGCCATCACCATTCCTGTTGCTCCCTGGTACTCAGAGCCAGATAGGTTATAACGAGCAATTTCTTGGTTATTTGAAGCATTTACCAAGCGTACAAAGGCATTTTGAACTTGTCCAAAGTCTTGTTTTCGCTTTATACATTTATAAATGTTTACAGTAAAAACAAGCCTGGCAATGTTATCGGGAACTCGATCTAACTCTACCAAAATTTGCTCATCATCTCCGTCCCCTTCCCCAGTTAAATTATCCCCTAGATGGATAACACTCTTAGACGCATGGGACAAATTCCCAAAATAAACAACGCCACCTAAATCATTGACTTTGCCACCAGCATCTAGGCATATGACTGAAGCATCTAAATCATAATCTTCGCCATTAGAAAAAGCACCAAACAACCCACCTCCAGTTTTTTCCGCTACATCCCAACCTAATCCGCAAATAACCTTCTTCAAGCCGGGTGCTTCTTTGGCTAAAGAAATTCGCTGACCCTTTTTTAAGTTGATTCCCATATTAGTTAGACCCTATGTGGTCAATTGAACGATGTCACTTGTTCTAGTGCGGATGATGGAGGGTATTGTTTCAGACTCTAAGACTTTAACACAATCATTAGAGCCGAGATACCCCCCAGGCCAACCCGACTTAATTGCTGTATCGATCAAGCAAGGCTTTAAGTCCACCTTGATAACCTGAACCAACAGCATTCAGTCGCCAATCACCATCTTTGCGATACACCTCTGCCATAATCAAGGCCGTTTCCGTTGAGTAATCTTCCGTCAAGTCATATCGAATTGCTTCTTGTGTAGTTTGTTCGTCAACGATACGCACGAAGGCGTTTTCAACTTGGCCAAAATTCTGTCCTCGCTCCTCCGCTTCGTGAATTGTTACAGCTACCACGATTTTTTGAATTTCTGGAGGCACTTTCTTGAAGTTGACTTTGATGACTTCATCATCTCCTTCTCCTGCACCGGTCAAATTGTCTCCTGTGTAAAGAACTGATTTTTCTGGATCGGGACTGCTAGTATTATTATAGAAAATGAAGTGATTATCTGAAATGATTTTTTCATTCGATCCAAGTAAAAAGACGGATGCATCTAGGTCAAAATCATAGCCTGTATCCGTTGGTTTGATATCCCAACCTAAGCCAATAAAGGCTTGTGAGAGTCCTGGAGCGACCTTTTCGAGAGAGACTCGTTGTCCCTTCTTTAATGAAACTGCCATGATTGGTTGTTTCTCCTTGAAATTTATCTATTTGTGTGTTCCAAAACTTGAGTACCCAGCCATTTTGCCACTATCTAGGTGGTTCATGGTTCTCTCAATCTTAACAACTGGTTAACACTTGCCTTGAATAGAGATTGGCAGGATGTTGTGGAAAAATTGATGTTTCTGAGAGCAGAAGCATCAACTGGTACAGTCTTCGGTGATTTGATAAACTAATGTCATCTTAGGCAAAAGACTCTTGGACTGAGAAGGCCAGTTAACAAAACATAATATATAGAGACCGAGAAACTCAGAAACGGTAGTCACGAAGGCTCTATTGGAGAAATAGCGAGAAATACAAGGTAAAAATACTGAGTCCTAGTCCTACCTCAGTATTTTTACCGGATATTCCCGTGACTCTGACGTAATCGCTAAGCCCGATTATAGCGATCCAAAACCGTCAACTGATGATACAAGAATGCCATTTGCGGCAAACTTGCTCCAGCGGCGGTTCCTCGACGTAGGGGAGTCCCGAGAATTGCCTCGATTTCTAGGGGTCGTTTGGCCTCAAAATCTAACTTCATACTGGTTAAATAGGGAGGCATCTTTTCCGTGGTGTTTAACATCTCCTCCACAAACGCTCCCGGAATCTCTCGCCCACAAGCCTTCGCCCCCGCCACGACTTCAGCCATTAAGGAGTCTACCGCTTGACGGCTGTTTGGATCTGCAATGAGGCGATCGGTTTTGGCATCTAATACCACTGATAAGCCGTTAAAGGGAATGTTCCAAACCAGTTTTTTCCAACGGGCCAGCAATAAATCCTTATGGAATTGTAGGGGAATCTTGGCCCGCTCAAAATCTTGGCCGATCGCCCGCATCCGCTCCGTCACCCCTTGCGGCGTATAATCAGGGTGATAGTCTCCGAGGGCGATCGCCCCGTAATCGAGATGACGAATCTGGCCTGGGCCGACTTTATTAGAACAAATAAAACACAATCCTCCGAGAACGCGATCGCCCCCCACCCACTCAGCCACCTCATCTTCAACCCCTAAGCCATTCTGCAACACCAACACCACCCCATCCGGCTTCAACAGAGGCGGCAACAAATCCCCCAAAACCTGATTCTGAGTGGTTTTCAGAGCTAAAATTACCACATCACAAGCCGGCATCTCCGCCACATCACGATAAGCCTGAACCTTCCCTAGCTGAAAATTCCCCTCGGGAGATTCCACCGTCAACCCTCGCTGACGAATCACCTCATAATCGCTGCGGGTGAGGAAATGCACCTCCACCCCTGCTTGTTGTAGTTTCGCACCATAATAGCCGCCAATAGCGCCAGTTCCGACAATGGCGTAGCGACGGGGAGTTGAAGCAGATTGAGGAAACGATGCCATAACTCAGTTCGATTGCAGTCTATTGAAAACCTTGTTGCCAAACTCCAATATAAACGTGGGTGTCACTTTCCCAAAAGATGACTCCCTCCATCGCCGCCAGTTGGAAACGGTACTCTGAGATTTCCCCTTCCCAGACACGGTGAAATCCCAACTCGATCGCCTCATTGAGTTGACAACCCAACATACTGTTCAACGTAGACAACACCAGCGGCACTTCTAACCCGTGGTGAAATGAGGCCTCCGTCTGTTGCAAGACATTGGACTTATCATCAAACAAAAATCCCAAACTGACCTGATTGGGAATTAGATAATACACCAGGGCCGTACTGTTGCCCCAATAGCCCCGTTGTACAGCCGCCGGAGAGCCAATCATGCGTTCAACCTGGGGTTTAGACGTTCCCGGTTGAAACCCCGGCAACCCGAAGCCACTGGGTTCCTCCTCACAGTGCCGTTGTTGAGGCACAACCTCGGGAATCCGCTCCCCTGGCGACTCTGTTGCCCTCGCGGCCCCCAATTGACTCGACTCTTGGGCCATCCCGGCTGGGGCCATCAGTAGGCCCATGGCGATCGCCCAACCCATAACACCCCAATGATACCGATAGTTTGCCCGCATAACCCCTGGAGTTTGGCTTAATTTAAGAGATTCTCAAATCCATCTCGTTGCCCGGTTAGAGAAACGGTGATTTACCTGATTTTAATCCCTTTAATTCCCATTTATTGGCTTGATGTGACAGGATTTGTCTGCTAAACAACTGTCACAAATTTAGGGTGAATTTAGCTAAATTGTCTTCCCGGCTTCGCTTTTTTGTCGCAGAATTGCTTGACAAAAATACAAATTTATGGTAGAAAATGTGAGCAACGTTAATAGTCCTAACGCCGTCTGACGCAACCCTTTCCCCCGCGTGTCTTCCCCAACCCTAAACTACCTGATTATCGACGACCTCGAACAGCCTCCAGAGCGACGGGTGGGAACCTTAGTGCGCCTGTCTGGACGGCGGGATAGTCCCAAAACCCGTCAAGGGGCGATCGAACTCGTGCGAAAATTATGGGCAGAAGATTTACTTCCCGCCGATCGCTTTGCCAACGGAATTCATCAAGACTCAATTATGGCCGTCTCCGAACCCACCGATACCCAAACCCTGCTTCCCGTCGAACGCGGTGCCCAGGAACTCTGTCAACTCCTGAATCTGCAAGTCACCCATCAACAAACCTGTCAAGAAGCACGTCCCCTGGTGAGCCTCGTGCAAGCGGTTCTCGACAACGAGCGATCGCTCACCCCCGACGAACTCGAACTCGCCAGCGATCGCAAAACCGGCAAACTCCTCCAAAAAGTCGCCAGTAGCCACGCCGAACTCAGCCGTTTTCGCGACTCCATGAGCGGCGATGCACAACTCATCCTAGACATCATCCGCGCCGAAACACCGGGAGATGTCGCGATCGAATCCCCCGAAAGTGTCACCAACGGCGTCAGCAAAACCAGCAAAGCTTAACGTTGCCAGCCTAACCCCCTAAACCGAGAGTTTAGGACTGCGAGTATGCCACAGCGTCGCCTGTTCATAAGCATTAGCAATCTCTAGGAGTCGTTCCTCGTGAAGCACATTACCAATCATCTGCATCCCAATCGGCAAGCCTTGACTATCAAAACCACAGGGGAGACTCAACGCCGGTAATCCCGCCAAATTCACCGGAATCGTCATCAAATCCGACAGATACATACTCAGCGGATCATCAGTTTTCTCCCCGGCCTTAAAGGCCGTCGTCGGCGAAGTGGGGGTAATCAACACATCCGCTTGAGCAAAAGCTTTCTGGAAATCCTGACAAATCAGCGTCCGTACCTTCTGAGCCTTGAGATAATAAGCATCATAGTAGCCCGCAGACAAAGCATAGGTGCCAATGACAATCCGGCGTTTCACTTCCGGGCCAAACCCTTGAGCGCGAGTTTTCTCGTACATCTCCAGGAGATTGTCCGCCTCCTCCACCCGTAAGCCATACTTCACCCCGTCATAACGAGCCAAGTTAGCTGAGGCCTCCGAGGGAGCAATAATGTAATACGTGGGCAGTCCATAACTAAACGTGGGACAAGAAATAATAAAAATCTCAGTTCCCAACTCTTGCAACACCTCCACGGCGGCTTTAACGGCCGTTTCTACTTCAGGATCAAGGCCTTTGCCAAACGTTTCTTGGATAATTCCCACCCGTAAGCGTCCCTTCGGTTTGAGGTTGGGTTTCACCGCCCGCGAGTAATGGGGAATCTTCACCTTGAGACTCGTCGAATCGCGGGGATCATAGCCGGCGATCGCCTCAAGTAGCGTCGCCGCATCCTCAACCGTGCGCCCAAACGGACCAATCTGATCCAACGACGAGGCGTAGGCCACTAAACCATAGCGCGAGACCAAGCCATAGGTGGGTTTCATCCCCACCACCCCACAAAATGAGGCCGGCTGACGAATTGAACCCCCAGTATCCGAGCCTAACGCTACCACCGCCTCATCGGCCGCCACAGCCGCCGCCGAGCCACCAGAGGAGCCACCAGGAACCCGAGAGATATCCCAAGGATTCGCCGTCACCTGATAGGCCGAGTTCTCCGTGGAACTTCCCATGGCGAACTCATCTAAATTGGTTTTACCCAACAAAACCGCCCCCGCCGCCTCTAGCTTCTCAATGACTGTGGCATTGTAGGGGGGAACGTAGTTTTGCAAAATCCGAGAGCCGCAAGTGG
>CAZXWM010000233.1:5588-6752 GCA_964644215.1 uncultured Phormidium sp. | reverse complement strand
GACGGGGTAATTTGATGTTTTCATCAATAGCAGCGTTATTGAAAAATGGTATAACATTTGTTTTTGCCCATTTCGCGGGTTGTCAACGAATCCGATAGCCAATATCGGTGCGGAAATAGGCGTTTTCAAATTCAATTTTGTCCACAGCGGCATAGGCGGCGGCGATCGCCCCAGGGAAGTTCTCGGCCACGGCGGTCACCCCTAACACCCGTCCACCACTGGTGAGGAGTTGTTGCTGTTTCACTTGGGTTCCGGCATGAAAGACAATGGCCCCGCCTTCTTGGGCCTCAGCAATGCCGTGAATGGCTTTGCCTTTTTCATAGTCTCCGGGATAGCCTCCTGAGGCCATGACCACACAGACGGCGGCCCCTGGATGCCACTCTAAGGGGGGCTGTTGGGCCAAGGTTTGGTCAACGCAGGCTTGTAGTAGGGTATCGAGGGGAGTTTCGAGTAACGGTAACACCGCTTGAGTTTCCGGGTCACCGAAGCGACAGTTAAACTCTAAGACCTTAATCTCCCCTGAGTCGCTCACCATCAGCCCCGCATATAAGATACCGCGATAGTCGATACCACGTTCTTGTAGGGCCGCTAGGGTGCGATCGAGGATTTGCGTTTGCACCTGGTCCATCCCAGCTTGGGATAAGACGGGGGTGGGCGCATAGACCCCCATACCGCCGGTATTGGCTCCCGTATCCCCTTCACCAATGGGTTTATGGTCTTGGGCCGGCAGCAAGGGAAGCGCTGTTTTGCCGTCGCAGAGGGCGAGAACCGAGACTTCCTGGCCAGTTAAAAATTCTTCAATGACCAGGGTTTGGCCCGCATCTTGGAAGCGTCCACCGGCAATCTCATCAATGGCGGCGTGGGCCGCTTCAACGGTTTGGGCCACGGTGACTCCTTTCCCGGCCGCTAAGCCATCGGCTTTGACGACAATCGGCGCTCCCACTTGCTGCACATAGTCTTTTGCTGCCTGACTATTTTGGCGCTCAAAGGTGGCTGAGGCAGCGGTGGGAATGCCGGCTTCTACCATCAGGGTTTTGGCCCAGGCTTTACTGGCTTCGAGCTGCGCCCCGGCTTGGCTAGGACCAAATACGGCCACGCCGCGATCTTGTAGATAGTCAGTAATGCCCATGGCCAGGGGTAACTCAGGGCCAACAACGACGAAGG
>CAZXWM010000233.1:0-5578 GCA_964644215.1 uncultured Phormidium sp. | reverse complement strand
CCTTCAAAATCTGTGACGGACATGGCCAGGTTAAAGCAGTTCGTGAGGCTGGCTGTACCTCCGTTGCCCGGAACACAAAACACTTTATTAACGCGCTTCGACTGAAGCAATTTCCAGGCGATCGCGTGCTCACGACCACCGTTACCAATGACTAATACGTTCAAGTGAACCTCCTAAAGACGACCATCCCTAGGGGCGATCGCCATATCCTGCCAAGCCTGATTTTACCCTACTGACGCGCCGCAAACCATTTTCTATCGCCGCTTTTGGGGCAGATGTCCAAATTTCGGTAAAATGATCGAGTTTGCAGAGAATCCATGTCTAAAATAATGTCTAAAATGCAGTCGATTAAATCCATGTTTGGCATAGGCTCGCGTTCTCGTTCCCTCTTACTGAGTCTGCTGGCCGTGATGATGCTGTTTCTGGCCAGTTGTGGCAATGCACCCCAAGCCCAAGCCCCCACCTACACCCCGGATTTGGTGCAGCGTTTGGAGTCTTATGCCAGTGATATCCAAGGAATGCGCGATCGCATGGAAGACCTTGACCAGTTAATCCAAGCCCAAGACTGGAATAATGTAGATACCTTAATTCACGGTCCATTGGGTAGTCTCCGTCAAGACATGACCCTGTTTAACCGCAACCTCTTGCCCAACGACCAACCCCGAGGCCGGGAACTGGCACGGGAGGTCTTCCGCCATCTCGAAGAGCTAAACACTGCCGCCCAAGCTGGTGATTCCGCTAAAGCGGCGAAACAGTACCGTGAAGCCCTATCGGACTTAAACGCCTTCTTGGGCTTAGTTCCTAAACTGCCCTCTGCCAGTTAACCGCGATCGCCAAAACCTTCTTTGAGGTTGAGCTTGGGGCGAACTCGGTTCGCCCCACCAGCTTTTAGCCCCTAGAGGCTGGCGAGAACCTCACGGCCCACAGCAATGGTACGGTCAATATCCTCATCGCTATGGGCTAAGGAGGTAAACCCAGCTTCAAACTGAGACGGCGCTAGATAAATGCCCCGTTCCAACATTCCACGATGGAAATTGCCAAACTTCGTGGCGTCGGACAACTTAGCATCATCATAGTTATGCACCGGTCCCTCACAGAAGAACAACCCGAACATGGCACTGAGGGAGCCACCGCAGACATTATGGCCCGCCTCTTGGGCAGCATTGATTAAGCCATCCGACAGTCGCTTGGTTTTCTCATGTAGCTGCTCATAGGCCCCGGATTTTTGCAGCAACTCCAGGGTCTTAATACCAGCGGTCATGGCCAAGGGATTCCCCGAGAGAGTTCCCGCTTGGTACATCGGGCCAGCCGGGGCCACCATAGACATAATATCGGCACGACCACCATAGGCCCCCACCGGTAGGCCTCCACCGATAATTTTACCGAGAGTCGTTAGGTCAGGAGTGACCCCGAAGCGTTCCTGAGCGCCCCCGTAGGAAATCCGGAAGCCGGTCATCACTTCATCAAAGACCAGTAACGCACCATTATCTTGGCTGAGTTCCCGCAGGCCTTCCAGGAATCCGGCATCGGGGAGAATAAAGCCCGAGTTGCCGACGACGGGTTCGAGGATGACCCCAGCAATCTCATCAGGATTGTTTTTAAACAACTCTTTGACCGCTTCGAGGTCGTTGTAGGGCGCGGTTAAGGTGGCGCTGGTGGCCGCCTTGGGAACCCCAGGAGAGTCGGGCAAGCCTAAGGTGGCGACCCCGGACCCGGCTTGAACCAGGAAGCTATCGGCATGACCGTGATAACAGCCTTGGAATTTAATGATTTTCTCGCGCCCGGTGAAAGCCCGCATTAGGCGCAACACTCCCATGCAGGCTTCAGTTCCGGAGTTGACGAACCGCACCATCTCAATCGAGGGAACCGCGTCAATGACCATCTCGGCCAAGACATTTTCCAGGTAACAGGGTGCGCCGAAACTGGTTCCTTTCTCTAGGGCCTCGTGTAAAGCAGCAATGACCTCTGGATTGGCATGGCCACAGATGGCTGGCCCCCAGGTGCCGACATAGTCAATGTACTGGTTGCCATCGACGTCCCAAATATAGGCGCCTTGAACTCGGTCAAAGACGATGGGCTGACCGCCAACGGATTTAAAGGCTCGCACCGGCGAACTCACGCCACCGGGCATAAGTTTTTGGGCAGCGGCAAAGATTTCTTCCGACTTGGTTGTTTTTAGTGTCGTATAAACCAAAGCAGGCTCCTTAATTGATGTCTAACGGACTAACGTCAATGTCGCGCAGGATAATAGCTGCGATAAAATTGCATGTTTGTCGAAACTCGAAACTTCCATCTTAACTGACAACGGTTCGGATCTCACGGGGGAGAGGCTGAGGACGGGATAAATTTGGGGATGAGTATCGCTGACTGGGATGATTGAGGGCGCTTCAGAGACCGAGTTGTTGAGGCAAATCAACGGCAGTATGGGATAATCAGGGACGATTTTGGCAGTTCTAAGTGAAAGACGTGCGTGTTCTACTGACTATCCCCCATTATTTTAATCCCCAAGGTTCGGGTAAGCATGGATCGTTGCAGCGCCATCCCCAACCTCGTATTGAGGCTTTGACTCGTTGTCTGCGATCGCTCTATGAAACCTTTGGCACCGTTGGACGCTATTATGCTCACGATCGCTCCCGTTCCCGCCTCGAACCCCAGCCAGCCAATACCCGCACCCAAGTTGATCTTGATGTCGTCCTCTGTACGACGGGGGATTTCCATCTCCTAGAGAAACTCCCGTTACCCTCAGATCTATTTCTGCAAGAATCGTTCTCGTTAGAAGACCCCAAATGCTTAGGACTCGGCTGCCACTTGACACTCAAGCGCCAGTTAGGGTTTTATGACTATTATGGCTATCTTGAAGATGATTTAATTCTTCAAGATGGCTACTTTTTTCAAAAACTTAATTGGTTTAATCAACAGATGGGCGATCAATCGGTCTTGCAACCCAACCGGTTTGAGGTCGCGCAACAGGGACAGCCGGCGAAAGTGTATGTTGATCCTGACTTTGAATGTATTAGTCAAAATTTTGCCGATTGCCCCCATAATTTCAGCGATAATCAGGTTTTGTCGGCACAGTTTATGGGAGAATCGTTAAGGTTTAATCGTGCCAGAGATCCCCATTCTGGCTGCTTTTTTCTCAATGCTCGACAAATGGAGTTCTGGAGTCAGCAGCCCTGTTTTATGAACTATTCTAGACAGTTTATTAGTGGTTTAGAAAGCTGCGCTACGCTGGGATTGATGGAGACATTTCGGGTCTATAAACCGGCGTTTGAAAATGCGAATTTTCTAGAAATTCAGCATTGTGGTGACGCCTTGCTACGGAATTTAGACAAAAACCCTGGTTTCGCTTATGTCCCACGAAAACAGTCACCGGATACAGAGCCACCCGGCCCAACAGCTAAGTCAGCCTAACTGTCCTGATGAACAAAGATAATGCACAAAAAAATGGGGGTGGTGGGACTTGAACCCACACGACTGTCACCAGTCAACGGATTTTAAGTCCGTAGCGTCTACCATTCCGCCACACCCCCAAATTGGGTTTGAACTACGCTTATTTTAAGCGCATTCCCTCAATATAACTGAGATGGCTTTTTTTCGCAAGCCCTAACGCGAAATTGGTCTAAAGCAGGTAGAATGGCTGCCAGTCTAGCGGCAATCGTCCATCATGCAATCCATCGACTGGCTGATCGTTCTGAGTTATTTAGTCATCACCATGGGGTTAGGGATTTACCTGTCCCGCAAAGCCTCTGGTAGCTTGGAGGACTTTTTCGTGTCCGGGCGATCGCTCCCCTGGTGGTTGGTGGGGGTGAGTATGGCGGCCACGACCTTCTCCATTGATACACCTTTGCTGATTACCGGGATTGTCGGCAACCAGGGTATTGCCGGAAACTGGCTTTGGTGGAGTTTTGGCATCTCCCATCTGCTGACGATTTATCTGTTTGCCAAGATGTGGCGACGTTCAGAGGTGATCACCGATGCCGAACTTACCGAAATCCGCTACGGAGGCGACATGGCCGCCATCCTGCGGGGGGTCAAAGCCTTTATCTTTGCCGTTCCCATGAACTGTATTGGCATCGGCTACGCCATGTTGGGAATGGTGAAGGTCGTCGATGCGTTGCAAATCTGGGAAAGTTTGGGAATCGATGCCGGAGATACCCAGTTAAAAATTTGGAGTGTCGTGGGGGTGAGTGTGTTTGTCCTCATCTATTCGGGCCTAGCGGGATTGTGGGGTGTGGTGGCCACAGACTTCTTCCAGTTCATTTTAGCCTTGTTGGGGGCGTTGCTCGTGGCAGGAATTGCCCTCGATCGCATCGGCGGAATGGAAGTCCTCATTAGTCGCATCCCGGAAGTTACCGACATGAACACCCTGGCCATTCTCCCCCTGGAGTTTGGCGGCGAAGGGGGATGGATTAGCTTTAGCAAAGCCGCCGGAATTACCGCCAGTGCCTTTTTTGCCAATATCTTCATTCAATGGTGGGCCTGGCGACGCAGTGATGGCGGCGGCGAGTTTGTGCAACGGTTCGCGGCGGCCAAAACCGAGGCCGAAGCCGAAAAAGCGGCCTGGACGTTTAACATCATGCACTATGTCGTCCGGACTTGGCCCTGGATTGTGGTGGCGTTGGTGGCGTTGGTGGTTTTTCCTGATTTGGAAGACAAGGAACTCGGCTATCCGATGTTGATGCTGGAGTTTCTGGGGCCGGGATTGTTGGGATTAGTCGTCGCCTCGTTAGTTGCAGCGTTTATGAGTACCGTCTCAACGTCGATTAACTGGGGTGCGTCCTTTATTACCAATGACCTCTATCGCCGCTTTATCAATGCCGAGGCCACACAAACCCAGTTAGTATTCGTGGGACGACTCTCGTCGGTGTTGGTGACGGGGTTAGGGGCGATCGCCGCCTTCTTAGCCAATGATATCAGTCAGGTATTTGAGTTAATTATTGCCATTGGTACCGGATCGGGTTTGGTGTTAATGCTGCGTTGGTTCTGGTGGCGTGTCAATGCAGCAGCGGAACTGACGGCGATTGTGGCCAGCTTCATTGTCGGCAGTTTGGCCACCCTGGCCGGGAGTTGGCAAGTTCCGGCGGGGAGTTGGCTAGAAACTTGGGTGGTGACTCCCATGTCTGACTATGGGATTCGCGTCATGGCGATTACGGTGATTGTCTGTACCCTCTGGATTGTGGTGATGTTCCTGACACCTCCGGAATCCCAAGATACTCTGGAGCGGTTTTATCGCACGGCTCGTCCCGGTGGTTTAGGCTGGGGACGACAACAGGCCAACACGGGACTACTGCCGGCCCAGGATTTGAGCTTGGATTTGAAACGCTCAGTTGCTGCTAATCTCTTGTTATTTGGGATGTTACTCAGTTGTGGTGGCTTTCTGTTGTTGCGATCGCTCTTTGGGTGGTTCTGGCTAATTGTGGCGGTGATTGGCGGAATGTGGCTACGTCAACTCAATAAACACAAGATGATTACGGTTCCCCGGCCAGGAACAGGAGATTAGGCAGAGAAAAGAGAGAATCTATCCCCTCTTGCCTCTTGCCTCTTGCCTCTTGCCTCTTGCCTCTTGCCTCTTGCCTCT
>CAZXWM010000232.1:0-6770 GCA_964644215.1 uncultured Phormidium sp. | reverse complement strand
GCGATCGGTTCCGACACTCATGGAACTGAGGATTTGCGGTAAGTCTTTGAGGATAAATTCGAGGTCGATTTCTTCGATTTCGTCCTCGATGTCTTCGCCAGGATCGGGAAATTTCTCTTGATAGAGTTCTAGTAACCCGAGTAAATCTTCAATATAGCCAGCCGCATGACTGAGATTGGCATCAACAAAGCCGACGGGGTTGTTAATTTCATGGGCAACCCCGGCTACTAATTGTCCCAAAGTTGCCATTTTTTCACTTTGAACTAATTGCAGTTGGGCTTCTTGGAGTTCTTCGAGGGAATCCCGTAATTGTTGAGCCCGATCGCGCTCTCGTAGTTCTGACTGTTTGAGGGTTTCATAGAGGCGGGCATTTTCCAGGGCGATCGCCGCCTGAGCGCAGAGTAGCATTAAAACATCAAGGCGATCGCGAGTAAACGCCCCAGCGGTGAGATTATTCTCCAAATACAACAGGCCAATTAACTTCCCCTTCCCCTGAATCGGAGAACACAGAAGCGACTTCGGTTGAAACTTCTGGATATATAAATCATTGACAAATGCCGATTCCGCCGTAGCATCATTAAGCACCACACTCTCATTAGTTCGGGCCACATAATGAATCGCAGAGCGCGGTAAACTCTCACAGGCCTCAATAGCAATCCCCGGCCGTAACCCCTGTTCCTGGGGCCGCCGTCCCTGATTCCCCGGCGACTCTGCCGCCGACTCCTCATCCCCCTCATCATCGAGATCCCCCACCGTCTGGACAATCTCTAACGTCAGTTGGCCCATGCGATCGAGGATAATCGCCCCCCGTGTGGCCCCGGCGTTAGCGATGGCCAACTTCATCAACTTACCCAACAGGCGATCGAGGACAATCTCCCCCGAGAGAGAGCGGGCCGCCTTCATGACTGTGGTCACATCCAAAACCGCCGCCCGCGATCGCGTATAATCCAGACTCATATTAACCCGACCACTCAACGCATCCGGGTCATGCTCCGCCTGCAACGCTAACGTCGCCACCGACAGCAACGAGCCATACTCCTGGCCCAACCGTTGTAGCTGATGACGCGCTCCCCAGCGTTGATACGCCGTATAAGTCTCCGCCAGATAAACCCGAGCGATTTTAGGTTTATCCCGTTTTAACCAAAACTGAGCCGCCAAATCATTGGCCAACGCCAAGTTTTGCGGACAATGATGCTCCAGAGCCTGATCAATCGCCAAATCATACTGATCGATCGCCGCCCCATCCCGGCCCTGCAACCGCTCAATTTCCCCCTGCACCATGGCCGCCGCACTAGCGAAGTTCTCAGGACAGTCGTTGGCCCACCCTTGTAACTCGGCGGCGAGGCTGTGCAACCGTTGCCGAATCGGCTCACCCACCGTCGCCAACGCACTAGAACTCAGGGCCATCAGCAAACGGCCCAACGCCCAAGTTAACGGACCGACTTCAGCCACAGAGATCCCCTGAGACGATGGCTCAGAGGGGTCAGCCATCACCCCATCGAGAACAGCCAACGCCTCGGTATATCGGTGTTGTCCATAGATAATCCAGGCTCGATGAATCTGGGAACAGCCCCAAATACGCCGTCGACTCGGGGCGATATCGGTCAGCGACGGTTCTCCCTGTTCCCACGCTTCGAGCATCTGACCCGATCGCAAATAACGGAGGGTTCCTTGCAGCGTTGTTAAGGCATCCATCGCCCAATGATGCTGATATTTCCGACACCAATTGAACGCCTCCGCCATCTCCGGGAGCAGCGTATCGAGAGATTTACCGCCATAAAACTCCAGAAAGAGCCGCTCAACGAGAATCACGCCCCGGCCAAACCAATCGCCGACCTTGCTACTATTGCGATCAGCAGCATCCAAAAGCGATAGGGCCTTAGGAATGCTATAAAAACGGGGATAAACCTGGCTGGCCAGTTGCCAATCGCTCCAACCCAGGTAAGGATTCCCCTGACTCAGCCAAGACAACCATGAGTCAGATCCTCCCGACAGCGGTATTGACTCCTCTGTTTCAGGAGATTGCGCCTCATCACCGTGACGGTTGAGCTGTTCGCTGACGTTGGCCCAGGCCCGAGCCAGGTCAGTTTGACCGTGAGCGAGCAGTAGTCCACTGTAAGCGGCGGCGGCTAAGGCCGTTTCGGGGATTGTACCGAGGTCCTGCGATCGCAGCAACAGCCGTTGCACCACCTCCGAGCCGCGAGGACTCTGAGGACTATAAACCCGGTAGAGGGTGAGGGTTTGTCCTAAGAGGCGATCGAGGGCTGATGGAGCTTGACGCTGGCGACGGCGGGTTAAGTCCTCGGGGTTAATCCCGAGTTGCCAAGGTTCTTTAGGGTTGTCCTTGAGAGTCTGAGGCTGGGCCGTCGTCAGTCCTAACCGCTCTAAGGTTGCCAGGGCCAACTGTTCAGCGGCCTCAAACTCACCACAGAGGCTGAAGCGGGCCAGGGCCAACTGATCGAGGTCTGTGAGCAGGGCCGCTTGAGGCTGATGATTGTAGAGAATGGTCAGTAAATCTTGGCTGCGATCGAGATTCCCTTGCAGCAAGTTGGCCCGCGCTCGTTCTAAATGAAGATTAAAGGCCAATTGGGGGGTTGCTGACCATCCCTGTTCGCCGAGGGCATCAATGCCAGCTAAACTGTAGCGAATGGCGCTGATGTAATCTCGGGTCAGGCGTGCTTGTTGGGCGGCCAATTGATTCAGTTGCGCCCGTTGGATGCGATCGCCGTCCTCCGAGATAGCGCTTTGACCCAAGTTCCAATGGTAGACAATTTCAAAAATATCATGGGGCGAAATGGAGGACTCTGGTAAATTGGCGCTTTCAGGGGTGGAGACGAGAGCCGTCATGGGAGGATGTTGGACTCGTTCTAAAAGCCGTTTACCAATTTGCAGATGGAACTCGGCGTTGTCTCGGGAGGGAGTTGAGGTGGCCTCTGCTTCGTCAACCGTCGCGAACTGAGTCATACAGTAGGCGGCCTGTTGCACTTGTTCGTGCAGGAATTGATATTGTCGCAATAACCACAGCTCCTGAGATTCTCCGAGACGTTGCAGGGCCGGGTTGAGAGCTAGGGGACCTGTTTCGTTAGATTGGGGTTGCACGAGGCCTTCGACGAGGGCGGGGATCAGGCTGGGAAATAACGCCTCGGGGGAGGAATTGGTTAAATCGGCAATTAAATCGAGATCAAATTCCATACCCACCAGAGAGCCGAGATGGAGAATATATTGAGTTTCCGGGGGCAGGGTTTTGAATTGAGCCAGGAGAAATTCGAGAACGTTGTCGGTAATCTCCTGAGCCTTGATGCGAGCGATGTCCCATTGCCAACTCATGGACTCGTTATCAAAGCACAAGAGTTCTTCGTTGTCAAGAGTTTTCAGGAACTCCCGGACAAAAAAGGGATTCCCGTTGGTTTTTTGGCTAATCAGGGCCGCTAAGGGCATCACCGTTTTGAGGCTATTTTGTAGGGTATCAGCGACGAGGGCGGCGATCGCTTCGAGTTCGAGGCCTTGCAGGCTAATTTGTCCGAGGGGACAGCCGCGATCGCCTAACCGTTCTTGCAAGGACAAAATGGGACTGAGGGCGAAGCGAGAGGGGTTTCCGGGGGGACGAGACTGAGGTTGGCGTAGGAAACGGTTTTGCTGGTCTCGATAGGCGGCAATAATCAAAAAGGATTGGGACTTAGGATCACCCAGGAGGGCTTCAATTAGGGCTAAACTCTCGGCATCGGCCCATTGCAGGTTATCGAGAAAGACAACAAAGGGATGAGAACTGCGACAAAAGACTTGCAATAGTCGTTGCAGCAACCGTGGGGGACAGTCGGGATGTCCATCATCGCTCTTGGGAGCGCTCGGGGTTGTCTGGCGTCCGAGTACCAGTTGCAGTTCTGGGATTAACTCCAGTAAGGCGGCGAAGTCCTGCTCAAGCCACTCGGAAGTCACCGCGTTGGCGGCCGTTGAGTCGCCCTCTCGAGACGAGTCTGAGCTAGGTTGGGGGTGCAGGGCCGCTTCGAGGCGATCGCGCCATTGTCCGAGAGAGGTTTCGGTTTCGGTCAGTAATTGACGAATCAGCTCACTTAAGGCACTAATCCAGCCACTGTAAGCGCCTGAGTGAGACGAGACCGAGGATACCGTCTCGATGGCTGACCGTCGCGGCTCTGACGGCGCTGAACTCTCCCCTCGCGATCGCTGAAATTGGCCCGAGACAAAATAGCCACAATGACGGCTGAGGGGTTTATAACTTTCAGCCACTAAGGCACTTTTCCCGACTCCCGATTCTCCCATAATAAAAATTGCCGAGGTCGTGCCGAGAGAGGGCATCAAGCTATTGGGGAGGCTGCCGTTTTCCGACTTGGGAACTGCGCCAATGGCCTCAAAGGCTCGGTGGAGTTGTTGCAGTTCGCGATCGCGTCCGTAAATCCGTTGCGGAATGCGAAATTTATTGACGACATCGTTTTCCCCAGGCGTAATATCCTCAATCGTTCCCGTCGCTTCAAGCTGCATCAAGCACAACACCAAATCCGCCTGGATTCCCCAAGCACTTTGATAGCGTTCATCAGCGGTTTTGGCCAGCAGTTTCAGTAAAATCCCGGATAGGGCCGGCGGGATTTGCGGGTCAATTTCATGAGGCGGCGTAGGATTTTGGGCAATATGACAATGAACTAACTCCATTGTGTCGCTGCTTTCAAAGGGTAATCGCCCCAACAGCAACTCATAGAAGGTCACCCCCAAGGAGTAAAAATCACTGCGATAGTCCAGAGAACAGTTCATGCGCCCGGTTTGTTCCGGGGACATATAGGGTAAGGTTCCTTCTAAGATGCTGGGATTGGGGAGAACCGTATAGGGGGGAGTCACCCGGCTAGAAATGCCAAAATCAATGAATTTGACGCAGTTTAGGTCCCGGTTGTAGAGAAGGTTGGCGGGATTGATATCCTTGTGAATGACATTGGCCCCGTGGATTTGCCCAAGAATTTCCACAGTTTGGATAGCCAGATCCAAAAATTCCGGGAGTCGTAGCCGATGAGAGGGTCGTTGAGCCAAATGCTGTTTCAGGGACTGGCCGCCAAAATCCTCTAAAACAATAGCAACAGTATTTTGATAGGTTTCGAGAGCTAAGGCGCGCACGACCCCTTGGAGTTCGAGTTGTTGGCTGATCTGATATTCCTGTTGGTAACGGGCAACTTCTGTCGGTGTGGCGCGATCGCTCTTAAGGATTTTCAGCACGACTGGCAATCCATCCCGTTCGCGCTGTCCTTGATAGACTAAGGAGTTCACGCTTTCGTAGATGGGTGAACCAAGCTGATAACCGGGAAGAAGAATGCTCAGCACAGTTGACAGTTTACCGTTGATAGTTGACAGATTTTGAAGCCATTTCCGGGGCATCAGCCCTTAACCCTCAGGACCGTTCTGTGGGGTGAGGATGCGTGATTAGGGACGGTCTGAGGCTGAATGGATTAGTCCTATTTTGACGCACTCTGGGGCCAGCGCGATCGCTCGGGTCAAAAATACTGCCAAAAAATCCCCAACCGTCGGGTTGGGGATCATGATCAGGGTTAATCAGGGGAAATCCAGGCGCTCATCTCAACCCTTGAGCTTAAGAGCGACTCGACTCAAACTCAGCAATATCGAGAATGGTTTTGAGAACCGAGTCAGGGTTCAAGCTAATCGAGTCAATTCCCTGTTCAACCAGGAAGCGAGCAAACTCAGGATAGTCACTGGGCGCTTGACCACAGATGCCAATTTTACGATTGTTGGCTTTAGCCCGTTCGATGACCATACGAACCATGGCTTTCACCCCTTCGTTGCGTTCATCGAAGATATGAGCCACCAAACCCGAGTCACGGTCTAAACCGAGGGTCAACTGAGTCAAGTCATTGGACCCGATGGAGAAACCATCAAAGACTTTACTGTACTCATCGGCCAGGATCACGTTGCTGGGAATCTCGCACATGACATAGACTTGCAAGCCATTTTCGCCTCGTTTCAGGCCATGTTTTTCCATTTCTGCGAGCACTTTGCGGCCTTCATCGGGGGTGCGACAGAAGGGAATCATGGGGATGACGTTGGTCAGTCCCATTTCATCGCGAACCCGTTTCAAGGCTTTGCATTCTAAGCCATAGGCGGCGGCGTAATTGGGGTCATAGTAACGAGATGCACCCCGCCAGCCAATCATCGGGTTTTCTTCTTTGGGTTCAAACTGTCGTCCGCCGAGCAGGTTGGCATATTCGTTGCTCTTGAAGTCGGACATCCGCACCACTACGGGTTTGGGGTAGAAGGCGGCGGCGATGGTGCCGATGCCGTAGGCCAGTTTATCGACGAAGAACTGGGGTTTGTCGTCGTATTCAGCGGTCAAGGTGTCGATTTCCCGTTTGACGGCGGCATCTTCGAGTTCGTCAAAGTGCAGTAGGGCCAAGGGGTGGGCTTTGATGTGGTTGGCGATGATGAACTCGAAGCGCGCTAAGCCAACGCCGTCACAGGGGATGGCAGACAGGCCAAAGGCTTCTTCGGGGTTGCCGACGTTCATCAAGATTTTGGTTTCGGTGGTCGGTAAGTTGTCGAGGACGGTTTCTTCAATCTCGAAGGGCACTAAACCGGCATAGACTTTACCTTCTTCTCCTCCACAGCAGGAGACGGTCACATCTTCGCCGGTTTTGAGAACGCCGGTGGCGTTGCCGCAGCCAACGATCGCCGGGATGCCCATTTCTCGGGCGATAATGGCGGCGTGGCAGGTGCGTCCGCCTTGGTTGGTGACGATCGCACTGGCTTTTTTCATGATC
>CAZXWM010000231.1:0-6785 GCA_964644215.1 uncultured Phormidium sp. | reverse complement strand
AGGCAAGAGGCAAGGGGCAAGAGGCAAGAGGCAAGAGGCAAGAGGCAAGAGGCCCTCTTTGGGGACTATTCACCGAAGCGATAGCCTTTGCCGTAAACCGTGTGAATCAGGGGAGGTTCGCCGGAAATGGAGAGTTTGCGGCGTAGCAGACGAATTGAGGCCGCGAGGACGTTGCTGCTGGGGGGACGATCGCCATCCCAAAGATAGTCGTGGATTTGTTGGTGGGTTAGGAGTTGTCCGGGATGGCTCATGAAATAGGCCAGTAGCCGTAGTTCTTTGCTCGACAGCTCGATGGTGCGTCCCTGACGATGGGCCAGTTGGTTGTCGAGGTCGAGTTCGAGGTCGGCAACCTGTAATCGTTTTCTGCTAAGGGTTGGGGCGGTTGGTGTGGATTCAGGAAGCGGGTCGCGATCGCCGTCAAAATGGGGCGATCGCCGCAGTAAGGCCCGCACCCGAGCTAGGAGTTCTCGCAGTTCAAAGGGTTTGACGAGATAGTCATCGGCTCCGGCGTCGAGTCCTAGAACTCGGTCATCGAGGGTATCTTTAGCGGTGAGGAAGAGGACTGGGGTGGTGTCTCCATGCGATCGCCGCTCCCGACAAACCTCTAACCCCGAGGATTCGGGGAGCATCCAGTCTAAGACCAATAAATCATACTGATGTTGGGCCGCTAGGGTGAGTCCGTCTCGTCCGCTGAAGGCCACATCAATCTCGTAGCCTTCACGTTTTAAGGCTCGGGAGAGGGGGGTAGTCAGTTCAATTTCGTCATCAACGAGGAGAATACGCATGGCGAGGGACTTGGGAGTGAGCGGTGATGCTGGTTCTAGTTTAGGGCGTGGGGGATCTTCTCCTCAGTTAGAGTTAACGGCTTGCGGTGAGAGCTGATCATCCGATGTTCGCCAAGCAACGTATTGAAGATAGACCCCATGGGTAATCACATCTTGGGGCGATCGCGATACAGTACAAATATAGACCTGATTGTTTGATAATGACCCAAACCCCAAACACGCCCTCAACCCTGCGTCCAGACCCTTCTGAGAGCTATTCCGAGAGCTATTCCGAGACCTATGATGTCGAACAGGTAGTGCTAGAGCGGTATCAAGCCGGAGCCGACCAGGTTCAGCCGAGTTTGTGTTGTCCGACAGAGTACGACAACACCTATCTAAAACTGATTCCCCAAGAAATTTTGCAGAAAGACTATGGCTGCGGCGACCCCTCTCGGTATGTTCAGGCTGGAGAAACGGTCTTAGACTTAGGCTCAGGGGCTGGAAAAATCTGTTACATCCTCTCGCAAAAAGTTGGTGCTAACGGGTCGGTGATTGGGGTTGATTTCAATGACAAGATGTTAGCCCTAGCTCGCAAGTATCAAGATGAGATGTCCGAGAAAATTGGCTATCAAAACTTGTCATTTGTCAAGGGTAAAATCCAAGATTTAGCCCTGGATATGCAGCAGGTTCAGGATTGGCTGAGCGAACATCCGATTCACAACTTAGAGGATTTGTCTGAGTTTGAACAGGCCGGCGATCGCCTCCGCCGAGAAACGCCCCTCATCGCCGATAATAGCATTGATGTGGTCGTTTCCAACTGTGTCCTCAACTTAGTGCGTCCTCGGGACAAACAGCAGCTTTTCCAAGAGATTTTCCGAGTTCTCAAACCCGGTGGCCGGGCTGTGATTTCCGATATTGTCAGCGACCAATTCCCTACTGAGACAATTCTCAATGACCCCGACTTGTGGAGTGGTTGCATTGCTGGAGCATTCCAGGAAGCTGAGTTTCCACAACAGTTTGAGCAGGTGGGGTTTCGTGATGTTGAAGTCCTGAATCGTCAGGAAGAACCTTGGCAAGTGGTCGAAGGAATTGAGTTTCGATCGCTGACAGTTCGTGCTTATAAAGGAGCTGTAAAAACGACTCCTAGACCTTCGCGATCGCAATCCTCTCAACCCACGTCTAAACCTAAACAATCCTGCTGTTCCTAGTTTATTTCGATTCACTTAATTAACAACAGTTGGGTGAGACAATAGAGTTCTCACCCAACTCTCCCCGTTTGAACATCTAACATCTCTGACACTTCATGGTACAAGCTCCGACTCGCTCTCAAACCATTACTCCCTTTTCTCATAAACTCAACGCTCCCTTAAACAAACAACAAATCTCAGTCTTGCAGGTGAACCTCGGGAAACGCTGTAATCTCGCCTGTAGCCATTGTCATGTCGAAGCCGGCCCCAAACGAACCGAAGAAATATCTCAGAAACATTGGCAAGATTTAGTCACCTTAATTGAGCAGTTTCCCCAGATTGAAACCCTTGATTTAACTGGGGGAGCGCCAGAAATGCACGAGGGGTTTAAACCCTTAGTTGAAGCCGCTAGAGCGAATGGGAAAGAAGTCATTGTTCGCTCCAATTTGACGATTTATTTTGTCCCTGGCTATGAGGATATGCCAGAGTATTTCGCCAAAAACCAGCTTCGAGTTGTTGCCTCGCTCCCCTGTTATTTAGCGGACAATGTCGATAAAATGCGTGGAAATGGCGTGTTCAATGAGTCAATTCGCGCCCTGCAATGGCTCAATCAATTGGGATATGGCCGTAAGCCTGAGTTGAGCTTAGATTTAGTCTATAATCCGCCGATTCCTTGGTCTGAATATGAGTTTAGACTTCCGCCAGCTCAGGGAGGATTAGAAGCGGCCTATAAGGCTCATTTAGGGGAACAGTTTGACATTGAGTTTAACAATCTCTTGACGATTACAAATTTACCCATTGGACGGACGAAACAGTTTTTGCAGCGTCAGCATTTGCATGAGTCTTACACGGCTTTTTTGGCAGATAATTTCAATTCTGCAACCCTGGCGGGGGTGATGTGTCGTAATCAGCTTTCGGTGGATTATCTGGGGAACATCTACGATTGTGATTTTAACCAGATGGAGGGAGTTGAAGCCCTCTCAGGGGCGGGAGAACGATTAACGGTGCAAATGTTATTGCAGATGGGAAGTTTGGATGTGATTGAACAGATCCAAACTCGGGATTATTGCTATGGCTGTACGGCGGGATGTGGTTCGAGTTGTGGTGGCGCGTTAACCGAGGATTAACCGCCTCAAGGGGAGTAATGACGAGTCAAAATTGCAAGGCTTCTAAGGCGAAAACAGTCCGTTGAAGACTCTCAGACTGGTTCATTGCTTCCCTAACACGCCACTGTTGGCTAATAAATTTCAACAGCGGTGCATTATAGTCCTTGCCAACTTTCGCCGTACTGCCTTGTTCTGGTACAATTGCTTGTCGTAAGTCCTTTTGTTTTGAAGTTCTGACTAAGTTGATTAAGTCTCGTTTCGGGTCTTCAATTTGGTCTGGATTTTGGGGAATTTTGGCTAAATCCACGGCAAAAAAATCAGAAAATGCCCGACTATCTGCCAGAACCCAAGACTCAACCTCTCGCACAGCAATGCGAAACAGAAGATTGGGATGTTTCGGTTGACCACCTAACCAGTCTTGAATTAAGGTGATGGGGCAATCTGTCTGATCTAAATCCGTTAAAACCAGATAGGGACTCCCTTGTGCGGCTTGATTGAATCCTTTGATATTCTTTTTAATGTAGCCAAACCCATTTTTGCTTAACCGAAGTCCTACGAAATAATCCACCTCAACATGGTCTAAAATTTTATCTAAAACGGCACCACTCAGCACATCTTCATAGACTAAGTTGATAGGAATTGAACTCACGACCAAAACTCTAACTCTAATTGCTGCATATTAGGGGGGGCGGTTTGTGGTAAAGCCGTCTCCGAAATCGTGAGTCCTGCTTCGAGAAGTTGCCGAATTTCTGGAATTGAAGAGACAACTCTAGCTTCCGTCCCTTCTTTTCTCGGTTGCATCATGACCACTTCTCGACCATCAATTCCAGGGTCAGATAGTAAATCTGCACTATGAGTACTGAGAATAACTTGACTCTTTTTTCCTTTCTGTAATCGAGCAATAATAGCTGGAAGTTTGGCAACAATTGCCGCATTCAGCGACAGTTCAGGTTCTTCTAATAAAAGAATCGAGTTTCTCGTTTCTAACAATGACCAAAATAGGGCAATTAGACGTAAGGTTCCATCGGAGAACTGGTCTTCTCGTTGTTTACCGGCTTTAGGTCGCCAATGTTCATACACAGCTTCTAGGTGAGGATGCCCCATATCATCTTTAATATCGGTTAACTGCTTCATTTGAGGAACAGCGACCTTGAGGGCATCTTCTATCTTGCTTAGCCAGGCTTGTCGAGTTTTTTGAGGAGTTCTTATAACTCGTTCTAGAAAGTTTTTTCCAAAGGGGTCTGCTCTCAAGGTTGCGCCCTCAAAGGTATCGGGATATCTGAGAAGTTGCGGCACGAGATGTAAGTATAGGGTGGATTGAAAAAAGGTTTGAATCTCTCGAAAGTCTCGATTAAATCGTAATTGTTCTAAGGCTGTTTGCGTCAGCAATTTCTCATCGTCTCTATCATATTCATCGGGTCGGTGCAATACTAAATTGTTGTTTTTCCAGACCTTTTCCCAGGCTAAAATTGGAGGATTGTCTCCCCCTTTTTTGTTTTTAATGCCAATGCTATAAATCCACTGAGGCGGACTTGATAAATCCGCCCCTAAGTGAACTTCAATTTCAATGGTGGGATAACGACGCGCATAGAGAGAGCGCAGTTTTAATACGCCACCCCGTTCTTTGACCGCTCGCTGTAAGCCACCGCCATCGGGGTCAGCAATGTCCCGCAAGAAGCGAAATACATCCAAAAAGTTTGATTTCCCACAAGCATTTGGTCCAATCAAGAAGACTCGTTCTCGAAGTTGAACATCAAGGTCAGTGAAGTTCCGCCAGTTTTTGAGTTTAATCCGTTGAATGTACATTGATGGTTTAGGGATAAGACAGTAACGGCCAAGGGTTTGGAAGGTGTGAACCTCAGCCTGGCTTGTAGGAAAGACTCATCAACGGGAAGCCGGGTGAGTGGTGTGGGTGGGTTCTATTGTGGGAACCCAAATTGTAGGAACCCAACCCTGACCCGGCTTCTAACTTCACCGGTTTAACAACACCTTAAACCTTGAAGTTTTGCGTCACACGAGTCATAGCTTCTTCGACATTGGCGCGGCTGTTAAAAGCCGAAATGCGGAAATAGCCTTCACCGGCGGCCCCAAAGCCAGAACCCGGTGTTCCCACAACATTGGCCGTTTGCAGGAGTTTGTCGAAGAACTCCCAACTCGATAGGCCATTGGGGGTTTTCACCCAGACATAGGGAGCATTCACACCACCATAGACCGTTAAACCGGCGTTGCTGAGGCGATCGCAGATGATTTTAGCGTTTTCCAAGTAAAAGCCCACTAACGCCTTGATTTGCCCCTGTCCTGCCTCGGAATAGACCGCTTCTGCCCCCCGTTGCACAATATAGGAAACCCCGTTGAACTTGGTGGATTGGCGACGATTCCAGAGTTGATACAGTTGCACCGCCCGAGGTGGTGGCGGTTAGGGGTTTGGGAACCACAGTGTAGGCGCAACGAGTTCCCGTAAAACCGGCATTTTTGGAGAAAGACCGGAACTCGATCGCGCAATCTTTAGCCCCTTCAATTTCATAAATAGAATGGGGTAAACTGGGGTCAGTAATAAAGGCTTCATACGCCGCATCAAATAGGATGATCGCTTGATGCTCTCGTGCATAATCAACCCAGGCTTTTAAATGTTCTTTCGTCGCCGTTGCCCCGGTGGGGTTGTTAGGGAAACAAAGATAGACTAAATCGACTTTTTGCGAGGGAATTTCAGCGGTGAAATTGTTGTCTGCTGAAATGGGCATATAGACTAAGCCCTCATATTTGCCATCCTCGTTAGCGGGGCCAGTATGTCCAGCCATGACGTTGGTATCCACATAGACGGGATAGACGGGATCAGTAACCGCAATACGGTTATCTTTGCCAAAAATATCGAGGATATTCCCCGTGTCACATTTTGCCCCATCGGAGACAAAAATCTCAGACGCATCGATGTCACAATTGCGGGCTTGGAAATCTTGGGCGGCGATTTTCTCTCGTAGCCAACCATAGCCTTGTTCGGGACCATAGCCTTTGAAGGTGGCGCGATCGCCCATTTCGGAAACCGCCTTCGACATGGCCTCTAAACAGGCGTTAGGCAGGGGTTCGGTGACATCACCAATACCCAATTTAATAATCGGCGCCTCGGGATTCGCGTCCGTAAACGCTGCCACACGGCGGGCAATTTCTGGGAATAAATAGCCCGCTTTCAGTTTTAGGTAATTCTCGTTAATCGTTGCCATTATTGCTCAATACTCTCCATCAATACAGTCGCTGAAGCTTGCATTTTATCGTAGCCTAGAGTTTGGGGCTAGGGTTTGGGGCTAGGTGTGAGCGGTCAAAACTCCCGGTTCTTGCTGTCGGGGTAAGACATCGAGGATATCTTCCTGGGCGCAATACTCTAAATCGGCGTTACAGTTGAGTCGTAACAGGCGTTGGCCGTGACTGGCGATGGCCATCAAGTCCACGAGGCGATCGCGCCATTGTTCATATAACGCCAACGCGGCCACCGTTTCATCATTTCCGGCCAGTTCCGCCAAGCTGAGAGAACCCGACTCCAGCAGACTGGCGACAATTGCCCCGGCGCAGACGGTATCCTCCAACGAGTAACTCCCTTGCCAGCCTGAACCGACCAAATAGACCGTTTCCGGTTGGTTTTGGGCCAAAAACTGCACCACAGCCTGGCGATTCACCAAGGCCGCCGTCAGGAGAATTGGCGCGGCTTCGACTCGTTGTAGGGCGCGGGTTCCGTT
>CAZXWM010000230.1:0-6878 GCA_964644215.1 uncultured Phormidium sp. | reverse complement strand
ACACCCTAGGACTACTGGCATTCATCGAGGCGTTGGTTTTCATCAGCATCCTCGTGATTGCCCTCGTGTACGCCTGGCGCAAAGGAGCATTGGAATGGTCATGAGTGACAATAATCTCTCCACCCCCACCCTCATTAACCCCGTTGAGCGTCCTCAAGTGACGCAAGAATTGTCAGAAAACCTGATTCTGACAACCGTAGATGATCTCTACAACTGGGCTCGGTTATCGAGTCTCTGGCCCATGATGTATGGGACCGCCTGTTGCTTTATTGAATTTGCGGCCCTCATTGGCTCTCGTTTCGACTTTGACCGCTTTGGCTTAGTTCCCCGGAACAGCCCCCGTCAAGCCGACTTGCTGATTACCGCCGGAACCATCACCATGAAAATGGCCCCGGCGGTGATTCGTCTGTATGAACAGATGCCTGCGCCCAAATATGTCATCGCCATGGGGGCTTGTACCATCACCGGTGGGATGTTTAGTGTAGACTCTCCCACAGCGGTTCGTGGAGTTGATAAGTTGATTCCGGTGGATGTCTATATTCCCGGTTGTCCTCCCCGTCCCGAGGCCATTATTGACGCGATTGTTAAACTGCGCAAGAAGGTCTCCAACGAGTCCCTCTCAGAGCGGGGCAACCACCAACAAACCCACCGCTACCACACCATCTCTCACCAACTCAAACCCGTTGACCCCATCTTAACGGGTCATTATATGCGGAGTGAGGCTCGGCATAATCCGCCCAAGCAACTCACCGAAGCGATGGGAATGCCGGTTCCCCCCGCATTACAATCTGCACAACAACAAGCTGCTGAGAAAGAGGAGGCCGACCGTGGCTGAAGAGTCCCCCAAAAACGGTAATGAGACCGAAGAACAAACTGAAGATAAACCCGTTCCTGCGGGTCCTGTCTCCAAATGGTTGACCGAAAACGGGTTTGCCAATGATGCCCTAGAAGCGGACAATCTCGGGGTGGAACTGATCGAGGTTAACCCGGAGGTTCTGATTCCCATTGCCACGGCGTTATACGCCTACGGGTTTAATTATCTGCAATGTCAAGGGGCCTATGATGTGGGTCCAGGTCAGGAGTTGGTCAGTTTCTATCACTTGATTAAAGTTAGTGATGATGCTCACAAGCCAGAAGAAGTCCGCTTAAAGGTCTTTCTGCCCCGAGAGGAGCCGAAAGTCGCGTCAGTCTATTGGATTTGGAAAGGAGCAGACTGGCAAGAACGGGAATCCTACGATATGTTCGGGATTGATTATGAAGGTCATCCCAATTTGAAGCGGTTGTTAATGCCTGAAGATTGGGTGGGTTTCCCGCTGCGGAAAGATTATATTTCCCCCGATTTCTATGAGATTCAAGATGCGTATTAATGGCAATTTGAATCATCATCTGAATCACCATCTGAATTGAAGACCTTGCTGGTTGAGAAACCCTCAGTCTCCTGGAGAGACTGAGGGTTTTTTGTGTAACGATCTCAACGGCGATCGCCTTAGTTCGGGAAGTATTCTTGTTGTTGTTGAGGTGGTTGTTGGGGTTGTTGTTGTAGCAGTCGCTCGTAAATGGGACGCATGAACCAATAGCCAGCCCCGAAGGCGGTGATAACAATGGCAAAAATGGCCACTAACAGCCAGAGTCCTCCTTTGGCGGAGAACTCATCGCTCATGGCGTTAAATTCAACGGTGGAAAATCGGGGACGATTTGAGGCAGTTTGGGCTGTTCGGTTGGGGGTTGGACTGGAGGTTGGACTAGGGGTTGGACTAGAGGTTTGATGAGGATATAAAGGTGGTAAGCCGCTGGCTGAATCCGGGGATTGAGAGGGGTTGACTGGGGTGGGATCGGTTTGGGGGCGATCGAGTTGGGGTAGGGCCTCGCTGCGTCGGGGATTGTTGCTGTTGTGGGGGGAGATTTCAGCGGGAGGGTTCGAGGGTTCGAGGGTGTCGGCTACCTGTCGTAGGGTGAAGACGGAGTGGACGACGTTATGAACTTCGCTCAAAAGTTGTTGGTTCTGGTAGGATAAACTCTGGTTTTCTTGGCTTAGTTGTTGGTTTTGGGCATGGAGAGAGTCCAGCATCGCTTGGGTGGCTTGCAACTCGGCTGCGAGTTCCCGGTAAACGGTGAGGGGAACTGAGGGAGATTGGCCGTTGGGATTGCCGGAACCGTGAGGGTTTGGATGTTGCATGGGTTGCTTGCTATTCTTAGGGGGAAATTCGGTTTAAATGCTGGAACTCTCGACTCCAACAACGACCACTACGGATAATTTACCATCACAGAGAATGCACGATTCACAATGTCCGCCGAACCCGACGAACTCGCCTGAGGCTTCCTCGATGAAGTATGGTGAACGGGAGATTCAGGATGGTGAACTGATTACTTTTCCCAATCCCCGTCCTGGACGGCGTTATGAGATTCGGGTCAGTTTACCTGAGTTTACTTGTAAATGTCCGTTTTCGGGCTATCCTGATTTTGCTACGATTCACCTCGTCTATGTTCCTGATGAGACGGTGGTGGAGTTGAAGGCGTTGAAACTTTATGTCAATAGTTATCGCGATCGCTACATTTCCCACGAGGAGTCCGCCAATCAAATTTTGGATGATTTTGTGGCGGCCTGTGACCCCTTAGAGGTCAATCTTCGGGCTGATTTTCTGCCCCGTGGGAATGTTCATACGGAAATTGAGATCCGCCATGTTAAGGGCGAATCTGGGACTTAGCGTAGGCCCCAAAAGGCGAGAATCCCTTGGTGGGTAATCAGTTCCGTCAGAATAACGGCCAGGAAACCCAACATGGCTAGACGACCGTTCCAAACTTCGGCTTTGGGGGTGAAGCCAAAGTTCCCCCCGCCGGAGGCGGATGAGTTACGGGTCGATGATTGGCCGGATGGACTGGGTTGACCAAAACCTTTATCGGTTGCTGCGGGCGGTTTTGCCACGGTTATTTTCTCCATTAACAGTCTGGGTTTAGCCTATCATTTCTTGTTGATCTCAGACATCTCAGGCATCTGTTACCAGGGAAGTGGGCTTCCATCCCAGGAGAAGAATTGACCACTGTGATCGAGGTTGAGATCTTCAATCACCTGCATAAGTTGACGGACTGTTTTCTCGACGGGAAAGAGTTTGTTGGGGGGGACGTTGCGTTGAAAGGGTTTGGATAAGTCGGTGTCGGTGGTTCCTGGATGCAGACAGACGACGCAGGTTTGAGGACAGCGGCGGCTATATTCGATCGCCGTGGTGTGCATCAGCATATTGAGGGCGGCTTTGGAGGCCCGATAGCCATACCAGCCGCCGAGATAGTTGTCGCCAATACTGCCCACTTTGGCGGAGATGCTGGCGAAAATGCTGGGTTGGTTATGGCGAAACAGGGGCATGAGGTGTTTGGCCAGGAGAACGCTGGGAATGCTATTGATTTGGAAGTATTTTAGGAGGCGATCGCCGTCGATTTGTCGTAAACTCTTTTCGGGCTGTATCTGGTCTCCGTCATGGAGAACGCCAACGCAGTTAATTAGTAGATGGAGGGATTGTTTTTGCTGAATGAGGGTTTGACTCCATTGGGCTAGTTGCGATTCTTCGCTGACATCGAGTTGAACGGGAATCAGGCGATCGCCCCCGGATTGTGCTAGTTGTAGTAAGTCTTGGGCGCGATCGCGGTGGCGATAGGTTCCATAGAGGGTTCCCACTCGTGGATCGGCCAGGAGATGACGGACAAATCCGAGGCCAATGCCACGATTGGCCCCGATAATCACGGCTTGAATCGGTTGAGAGTTGCTGAAGAGAAATGGCATAGAGGGTAAAGACGTAGGGGCTACCTTTAGGGTCGCCCAGAAACAACGTAGGGGCTTTAGGGTCGCCCTCTTGGGTTTGGCTGTTGGGGTAGGGAAATTTTAAAGGCTGTGCCTTGATTTGGGGTTGATTCACATCGTAAATCGCCCTGATGATCTTGGACGATAATTTGATAGGCGATCGCCAATCCTAACCCCGTTCCCTGGCCCACCGGCTTCGTGGTAAAAAAGGGATCGAAGATTTTGCGCTGGACTTCTGGCGACATCCCTGGGCCATTATCGGCAATTGTAATCTTAATCTGGGCGATCGCCGCATCATGGCGGGCCGTAACCGTCAGTTGTCGCCCTGACTGCGGCGCGTCTAAGGCAGTGTTTTCGGACTCACAATGCTGCCCTAAGGCGTCAATGGCATTATTCAAGATCGCCAAAAATGCCTGATTTAATAAACCTGGATAACAGTCGAGTTTCGGTAATGCCTCATAGTCTTGAAGGACCTGAATTTTGGCGGTATCTAGTCGAGACTCTACCAGCATAATCGTGTTTTTGAGTCCTTCAAGACTATCAACGGTTTTTCGTTCTGATTCATCCAAACGGGCAAAATTTCGTAAGGCTTCAACAATCGTTGCAATGCGAGTCGCTCCCACTTGAGTTGATTGAATTGATTTGGGGATATCGTCGAGAGTATAAGCAAAATCTAAGCTATCTTTTAATTCTTCAATCTTAGGATTTGGAGAGGCTTCGAGATGTTCATAAGTTTCGATGATTTCGACGACATCTTGAAAGTAGTCTTTTAATGCTGTTAAATTCCCTTGAATAAAGGTAATGGGATTATTGATTTCATGAGCAATTCCCGCAACTAACTGTCCTAAACTACTCATTTTTTCACTCTGGATTAAGCGCAGTTGTGCATCTTTCAATTCAGCTAAGGTTTGCTCTAGTTCGAGAGCTTTGTTCGTCAGTTTAACTTCAGCTAATTGGCGACGTTGGATTTCTGCGTCAACGCGATCGAACATTCTTGAAAAGCTAATAATCGTCTCATCTAACTCATCATTGCGCTCACCGTTCAATGAGTTAAAGGACACAAACTGAGGTCGGGGCTGACCTTCGCTCAAGGCGGCACCAGCTAAATTTAAGTCATCGCGGAGTTGCAATAGGGGTGTGATCACTTGCTTCTGAATAATAAAAAAAGTTGACCCCGTAACAACAATAGAAATCAATAATACTAAACCAGAAATACGAGCTGTAAACTCGAGTAGTTCTCGTTGAACAGAACTCGAATCATGCCGCACAATGAGAAGATAAGGCTGATTCATTTTCTGAATAACTCGGGCGACATCATAGCGATCGTCTTGCCAGGAGCGTTGCTGAATGCCAGGTGTGAGTTGGGACATATCCTCAAACGTCAGTTCGGGAACCTCCCCAAATGTTCCCAGCAAATTTCCATCAATATGGTAGAAGGAAACACCTTTAATTAAGGAGTCTTGGCTAAAAATTTCTAAACTGTCTAATAACTCTTGCTTCTCAGTAATTCCGGCTTCAGCGACCCGAACGATAGCATCAATCGCGGTTTCTGATGTGGTTTCAAGTTGCCCTAATAGTTCTCGTTGCCGTCGCAGGTAAGAGGGAATTAGAATAACCACCTCAATTGCCACAATACTAATAAATATTTTGCCGACAATTTGATGAGACAAACGAGAATTAAGACATTTAAAAAACTGCTTAAAGCTTTCCTTCATTGGGCGTTATGTATTGGGGATAATTCTAGAGTTCCAGTCCCTGAAGTTGTTTGATACGCAAGCCAGAGATTTCCGTGAGTATCAACACTATATTTATGCACTCCCGCTAAAGACTGTAGATACTGGGTTTCACGGTCCATTATCGTCGGTTCGCAAGCACGGCGGCTACTCGCAATTGCCCCAAACTGTAACTGTTGTCCTTGGTGATGATTCAAGTTGCCAAAATAGGTGTTACATCCACTTGAACCGCGAACAGTATCTAGGGCCAGTTCAAGATCAATCGGGGGGAGTTCCGGGTTCAGGGGATTACCGTTCCAGCGGCTGAGTTGCCAAGAAACCGATTCGAGAGGAGAATCATCCCCCTGACGGACTCTCTGACTAACTCCCTGACTGACTAAGGGTACGTCAAAGGGTGGAGTTTGGATTCTGGTTTGGCGGGTGGTTGCACGGGCCGTGGCGCTTGACGGGGGCAGCATTACGGCCATGGCGCCTAGGATGGCGGCGATGATCGAGTTAAGTAGCATCAGTATGGGGTTCAGCATGGGTTAACGTGACCCAGGTTTGGGGGTATCTCTGTTGACTTTAGCGCGATCGCTCCATTTCCCTAGCCTGAGTTCCCCCACCCGGCGATCGCAATGTAAATTCATGCAACAAAATCGGTCGATATCTCAGTAAATCTGGTAGTAAAGAAAGGCGATGAGGCATTGATGGGGGAAATTGCCCTGCGATCGCCGTCATCCATCGTTCAAACCACAGTTTAATCAAAAATCAGATTCTTATGCTCAACAGCGTTATCCTCGCTCTGACTCCCACCACATCGGCTTGGAGTCCCAGCCTTGCCATTGTCATGGTTGTCTGCAACATTCTCGCCATTGCGATCGGCAAATACTCCATTAAATATCCCAGCGTCGGTCCTCAGGCTCCCTCCCCCAATCTCTTTGGTGGCTTTGGCATTCCCGCCATTCTGGCTACCACCAGTTTTGGGCATATTCTGGGAGTTGGGGTGATTTTAGGCTTGCAAAATGCAGGTGTCCTTTAAATTGACTTGATTTTCTGACATTTCACCCTGATGCGTCTGAGACCAGACTCTCACGGGTAACACTGTCTTATGGTAGCGGTGGGGGTGCGATCGCGTCTTGGGGGGCGATCGCACCCCATTTTGATGGGATATTGACAGGATGATTCCGCCTCAACCCATCTCTAAAACCAAAACTCGACCATCAATTAAGCCCAAATTGCGGTTAAATTAAGACAGGATTAATTCAAGCCTCACCCCAATTTCCTCGTTTTGCCGTCCGACAAAACGATACATTGTAGGTAGTCGGCTCTGAGCGGGTGCTTCGATCCGTTGCACCCAGGTCAGCACTTTCCCG
>CAZXWM010000229.1:5373-6883 GCA_964644215.1 uncultured Phormidium sp. | reverse complement strand
CGTTCTAAGCCCGACAGTTGAGCGGCTTCAAGTTGTTGGTCAAACAGAGGAGATAAACGCATAATTAACTCTCTATCCTCCGAGTTGGGGGTGGTGTTGGTTTCTAGGTCAGCTTTGAGGCGATTGAGCAGAATTAAGGCATTGCTGCGGAAGGGATTGTCTGGGGGAAGTTGTGCCAGGTCGTCAATGGCCTGTTGCTGAACTCGACCCCGCCCTAACACCCTCAGGCAGAGGGTATCCAGGGAACGAGGTAGTCGGTGAATGACGACAATGGCTCCTGGCAATCCCACGGGAAACTGATAGATGCCTTCGCCCCAATTCTCTACATCTAGGGTAGCACCAAAGCTTGCTAAGAGCGGGTCGGAGGCGGTTGGGGTGGTCATCCAGAGGCGGGGTTGGTTTGACTCAGCGAGTGAGGTTTGCTGGCGTCGTGCGTCTCGTCGAACCTCGGCGGAGTGGTGGGGATGATATCAGAAATCAATAGCGGGAACGGGGAACCGGGTTGGACTCCTCCCCTAACAACCGCTGAATCTCCGCCTCAGTAAAGGGATTGTCACCAGCGCGGAGGGTATCAATATAACCCTGGACTAACCGGTTTGCCCCGGCGTTATTATTCAACTCGATAAAGGCTTGAAACTCTTGGATGGCTCCCTCAGTCTCCCCAGTCAGGGCCTTGGCAAGTCCCAGATTTCCTCGATGTCCTGCATCTTCGGGTTCCAGGGTCACCGCTTGCTCACAGGCAGGCATCACCGCCTCTGGCTCACCGCGCAAACTGCCAAACCAACAGATTTCCTTCCAAGTGTCGGCAGAAATGTCCAGGCTGGCATCGATGGTCTGGGCGGCGGTATAGGCCTCAACCGCTGCTTGATAGTCTTGCTCTTCAACCCCTTGTTCTCCCCGCGCCAGCAAGACTGGAACGGCAATCTGTTTGGCTTCGGCTTCGGGGTCTAGGTCGAGGGTTGGGTCAAGGGTGAGGGCTTGTTGGAATTTGGTCACGGCTTCGTGATAGTCACCCTGGTAGGCTAACTCGTTACCGGCTTCCACTAAAGCAGGAACGGCAACCCGTTTGGCTTCGGCTTGGGGGTCGAGGTCGAGAGTGGCATCAAGTCTGTTAGCCTGGTTAAACTTGGCCACTGCCCCCTCGATATCTTCTGCACGGGCTAAACTCCTACCTTGATTGACTAGAAATTGGGCTGATTCGCTGGGAGTCCAGGCATGGTTTTGACAGGTTTCGCCGGCATCGCGGGCAACATCGGTTTCTGGGGCGACCAAGACGGGATGATACTGTAACTGATTGCAGGCAATTTGCAGCCAATTTTGCCAACCGACTGACCACAAGCGCAGGGTGTTGTCCCAACTGCCACTGACAATCGTCTCTCCGTCGGGGCTGATGGCTACGGCGCTGACCGAATCCTGATGGCCGCGCAGGACGGCAAGTTGTTCCCCCTGGCGGTTCCACAAGCGCAGGGTGTTGTCCCAACTGCCACTGACAATCGTCTCTCCGTCGGGG
>CAZXWM010000229.1:0-5273 GCA_964644215.1 uncultured Phormidium sp. | reverse complement strand
CGCAGGACGGCAAGTTGTTCCCCCTGGCGGTTCCACAAGCGCAGGGTGTTGTCCCCACTGCCACTGACAATCGTCTCTCCGTCGGGGCTGATGGCCACGGCGTTGACCGAATCCTGATGGCCGCGCAGGCGATTTTGTTCTCGGGTAGTTTGAATGCCGGTGAGCAAGCTACTTTGAACCGAACTCATGACTCGCCGCAATTGGCCTTGACTCTCTCCCGTCGCCTGGATGGCCAGGACTAAGCCATCTATGGGGTCGGCACTGGTGAGCAAATTTTGTGCCTGGGCCGCGTTGGCCCGTAAGTTGGCGATGGTGGCTTGGCGTTGGGCATTCAGCCAAAGTCCCGTGACGACGCTGAATACGGTGACCACTGCGCCAATCCCGAGAAGGCGGCTGTTGCGTCGCTGGCGGATGCTTTTTCTCACAAACTCTCGCGCTAATGGGGAGAGGGGAAAGGTCTGGCTATGTTCTCGCTCAAATAGCTCAACTTCAGCTAAATCTAATCCCCTGAGCAATCCTTCGCGGCGTTTGCCTTTGTCGGCCCAGTCTCGGGCTTTCTTTTGGATGTCCTCTTCTTGCCGCTTCGCATCGAAGTTTTCCTTAACCCACCGCTCTAATTGCTTCCAGTTACTGATGAGGGATTCGTGGGCCACATCCACTACGGTGATTTTCTCCTCTGGGTTCCCTCGGGCTGCGAGTTCGCTGGTGACGATTAACCGCTCTGCTTCTAATTTCTCTAGGACGGTTTCCACCTCTTCGGGAGGATAAGGCAAGTCGGTTAACTCGGATTTGCGGACTTGTCGGGCGATGGGTTTGCTGTTTTCTAGCAGTTGGGTGAGTTTGAGAAAGATACTCCGGGCGATGGCCTGTTGGGCGATGGACAGAAACTTATAAACTTTGTCTGCTCGCCGTTCCAGGGCTTGTTGCACACCGCCTATCTCTTGATAGGTTTTGACGGTTAGTTTCTGCCCATGGTTATGCCGTCGCTCTACCATTTGTTGCAGGACATATTGCAATAGGGGCAAACTTCCGGGGGAGTTCTGCACATCTTTCACCATCTCGGTTTCCAGGTCACGGGGGATTTCCCAGGCCAATTTTTTAACGGGTTGGCTGATGGCGTTGCGTAATTCCCCCTCGTTCATTGGACCGACAATCTGCTTATTCTGATTAATCAGTTTCAACAATTGGGGATATTCAGCACATTTGCCCAAAAAGTCATCTCGGATGGTGATGACAACTCGTAGAGACGAGTCTCCCGCATCTCCCTGATTTCGGGAGGAGTCGCTATCAATCGCCCCGCACAAGCAATCCAGAAATTGCCGCCGTTTCTCCTCACTTGGACATTGGGTAAACAGTTGCTCAAACTGATCTATAACCAGGAGAACTGGGGGACTTTTGATATGAGTCATCAGCCTTTTTAACCCTGTCGCACCTTCGTCTAGGGCGGCGTTGACTTGTTCGAGGGACAGATGTTCATTGTTCTCATCCACTAAGACTTGGGCTAAACTAGCGAGGGGATCGTCTCCGGGTTTAAAGGGTTCATAAATTTGCCAATCTGCGGTCTCGGACAGGGTTGTTCCTTGCTTTAATTCGGGAATTAACCCCGCCCGAACCAGGGAGGATTTACCACTTCCGGAACTGCCAGCCACGGCAAGAAACGGCTGGTCGTAAATTTTATTTACAAAGCTTCGGGTTAATTTGCGGCGACCAAAGAAATAGGGAGCATCGGCTTCTTGAAATGCCTCTAACCCTTTATAGGGATTAAAGTTTGGATTGCTAATGGTTGACTCGGACTCTGGATCAACCTCTGGCTCAATCAGGACAATTGCACCGTCCCGGTTATCACATTTTGGGTCTTGGTAGGAGTCTGAATCATTTAAGTTATTCCGCCTAACTTGCTGCAATTTGTATTTAAAGTTTTCCTGAACATAGACCCATAAGGTTTCAGTAGTGACCCGTCCAGGTTGTTGCAATCCGTCTAAAAGAGTGCTGGTAAAATAGCTATTGCTTCCTTGTCCTTGTTCCGGCTCAAAAGCAGCTTGATTCTCTCCACAAGCTGACATTAAACAGCGAGTCACAATGTCTGAATTTCCGGGGTCAATTTCCTTATAATTAAAGACTTCTCCACCATGACAGCAGTCCAAAATTACAATTTGCTCTTTGATGGGACTATGTTCTAAACTTTGGCGAACGTCAACTAGGGAAACTCCTAATTTATCGCTACTGGGCTTTTCTGGATTCGCTTTACTGGTGGCTAAAAAGCCTTTACTTCTGTGAACTTTAACCGATCGCAACCCATGTCCAGCAAAGTAGAACAGAGCGGTTTCGGGAATATGGCTTTTCTCATCAATGGCAAATAACCACTCGATCGCCTTTTCTAACTCATACTTAGAGACCTGTTTATCTGGATCGGAACTAACCCACAACCCCGCTTCCTCTGTTGCGGGCAACCCCCTGATGTCCTCAAAGCCAAGGTCACGCAGTCGTTGAGCCACCGCATTAGCATCATTAGCGGGCGTGTGAAGGCTTTTTAACTTGAGATAATGGTTAATTCCAACCACTAAAGCTCTTTTCATTGTCTGTTATAAGTGCTAAACTGAAACTAGCCAGCCCATTTGCTATTTTGGGTGAGCCTGTTGGCTAAACCCCCCTCATTGCTTCTGGGGCTGACCCATTGTTACCAGTTTAATCGTAATTTAAATTCCTAGCTTGCCGATGGACCCTAATCTTGACAAAACGTTGCTCGCTTTTTTACTAGCTCTCTACCAGCTTGACTCGGAACTCACTGATGATGAATTGTATGCGTTAGATGAGCTGGGTGAGGCTCTCGACGATGATTGGGTTGGTGAGGAGGTGAGTCTCATCGCCGATCTGGAGAACATTGCAGCGGCTAATCCCAGGTTAAATCAACTGTATCAAGAGGCGTTGACAAAACTCGCGCCCTTGAACCAAGCTCAACTCTATCAGGCGTTACCGTCGCCTGACCGAGTTGAGGAACTACTGGGGGTTAGCAGTACGAGCCGAGGTTATGTTCCCCAAGGAAAGCCAGCTCAACAAACGGATGAGGTGGTCAATTTGAGTCGGATGGTAATGAGCCGCGATCGCCCTGAAAAAGATGTTAAAAAAATTGCTGAATTGGGCCGGTATTGGGAAATCCCACCAGTCCCAATGTTTTAAGAACAGTCTTGAGCGGATTTAATGAATAGGATTATTTATCCCACGATTGATGTATTCCTCTATGACTTGCGAGATGGGTTGGGTGACAATCCCGAGGAAGTTGACCAACATTGGCAGGAATTTAAACAAAAGCTCCCCCAATCGTTCCATGACCTCCTAAACTTCTCCTCGGGGTTTGAATCAGACTATGAGGAACTCTTAACGGGCCAGTTTGGTCATTTCGGCAGCGAGTCTCAGGGGTATAAAGGATTTTATTACCCAGTGCGGATGAGCGATATGTATGGTCTGTTGCTCGATTGTTCCCCGGCGGATTCTGTCACCCCACAACCGGTAGACTGTCTCCAAGATATTAAGGGAGAAATTGAGCGTCGTCTGGGTGGACATTCGGCGATGTTAGGTCAAACTTGGTTGATTTATGGGCAATTGCCTCAGGGGACTCAGAATTACCAAGAGGTGGCTAAATCCTGTTATAAGTCGTTGTTTCCTGACGGGAATTGGCAAGATGATTTTCAGAGTCAAGGTCGCCTGTTGGGGGGGATGGTGTTTGAACTGGGTTCGTTTCAGGTCATGCTGCAAGAACCCGTCAAGAACGACGCTGATGCGGCGGTGTCGAATGACCCCTGCTTTGAGAGTCGTCATGTGATGATTGTGCTGTATCCGACGGCGTATGCGGCTAAAGCTGGGGCGGAGTTACTCTATGATTGGATGCGGTTATTTGCCTATCGCGCTAAGATTATCTGGGCTTATGGGCAAACTCGCCAATTGAAGCAATGGCTTAAGAAAGATTATATCACAATTCAAGCTTGTTTGAAACAAATTCGCGGCAATACCCATCAGGATTTACCTATAACTGACCTGAAAGAAATCCTTAATCAAGCCCGAAGTATTGTCTCGGATTATACGATTGATGTGGATGAGTTGGCGTATCAATCGCGAACGATCGCCATCAATCTGGACAATTACCAAAAACGCCGTGAAACTCTGGCTAAAAAAGCCCTGTCGATACAGGATTCTCGGGGAGAAATTCCCTGGACGGATGTAAGGTTTTTAGAGACGTTTAGTGAGAGGGTGAGGGAGAAGTATTTACGACAAGTTGAGAAAGATTATGACAATTTGAGTCCGGGTTTAGAGCGATTGGAGTTTGCGATCGCCACCATCCGGGGTTTAGTCGATGTTGAACGCGCCCGGCAAGAACGGCGGTTTCAGGATAATATCACAATTTTGGGCTGGGGTTTAGCGGCCGCTGCGATCGCCGCCTCTCTTTCGGCACAGTTTCCCTATGTGATTGTGCCAGTAGAAGTGCTGACGAGTGAACAAACATCGGAGGGGGAGACGAGTACTTCTGTTGAACTCAATCCACCGCTGTCCGCCTCCTGGGATGCGGCGGTTCTCTCCTTGGGGTATAGTCTGCTTGTGGGGGTTTTGTGTATGGCGATCGCTTGGTTATGGATTAAGCGGAAGCAAAAATCAAACTAAAATGGGTCGGATTATAGCCATAGTAAACCGACAATTTCTTGACCAATCGTTTAAAACTGCGCTTAAACTTACTGCCTGTTATTACAGTCATTCATCCTCATCCGACAGTAAATACGCCTTCATTTCTTCAAAATTGCCTCGTTGTGCCGTCCCTGCCTTCACAGACTCTAACACCTCCTGAGCGTTGGCGGCAATTTCACTCCGCCGCGCTTCAATTCGGCGCTTGCGGAGTAATTTAAATAGACGTTCTTGCTCCTCATCAGGTAACGCCTCAATCGACTCAATAATTTGTTGAAATGTCATCGTTCTATCCTCCCGTTCATGAACAAGTTTAACCGATTACAAGACAGGTTTCACCCTCACTTGCCCTGGCATGGGGCGAAATTAAAACAAGAAATAGCGTTGGGCCATGGGTAAACTCTCCGCCGGTTCACAGGTTAATAACTCCCCATCGGCCCGAACTTCATAAGTTTCTGGATCAACCTCAATCTGGGGTAAAGCATGATTTAACTTCAAATCCGCTTTGCTAATCTGACGAGTGTTCGATACCGCCAGAGTGGGTTTGCGTACCCCCAGTTGACGGCCAACCTCCGCCTCAACCGCCGCTTGGGAGACAAAGG
>CAZXWM010000228.1:0-6898 GCA_964644215.1 uncultured Phormidium sp. | reverse complement strand
GCCTGGAATGCAGGAGCGATCCACGCCGCATAGCGCTCGGCCACGGCGCCGAATCCCGCAGGATCGCTGCCGGCAGCCATCAGCAACGGCTCCCAGCCAAAGATCTCGATGAGACCGGAGAACAGGGTCACATAGACCCCGCTCAGGCACAGGGCATCGACCCCACGCGCCCCTTCTTACCTTCAGCCGTCAGTTTCTCCGCCGCATCGATGCAGAGAGAGACTTCACTACCCGTACCGATGAAAATCATCTCCGGCGTACCATCACAATCAGCAGCAATGTAGGCCCCTTTGGCGACGTTATCAGCTGTGCTGGCGGCCAAGTTGGGGACATTCTGACGAGTGAAAGCAATCAACGTCGGACGCTTGCGATTTTGCACCGCCACTTTATAAGCCCCCGAGGTTTCGTTACCATCAGCGGGACGAATCACCACTAAGTTGGGAATCGCACGCAGGGAGGCGATGGTTTCTACCGGTTGGTGAGTCGGGCCATCTTCACCCAGGGCGATGGAGTCGTGCGTCATCACATAGATAACGCCTGCTTGTGACAACGCCGAGAGACGAATCGCTGCCCGCATATAGTCAGCAAACACCAAGAAGGTGGCACAGTAGGGGATTAAGCCTGAGTTGTGCAGGGCAATTCCATTAGAAATCGCTCCCATGCCATGTTCACGCACCCCAAAACGGAGGTTGCGGTTTTCATAGCTGCCTTTTTGGAAGCTGCCGGAACATTTGAGTTCCGTTAAGTTGGAGTGGGTTAAGTCCGCCGAACCACCGATGAGTTCCGGGAGGTTGGGGGCTAAGGCGTTGAGGGTGGCTTGGGAATGCTTCCGGGTAGCAATGCCTTTATCCTCGGGGGTGAAGCTGGGTAAGTCGGCATCCCACCCTTGGGGAAGTTCACCCTTAAGCATCCGCTCGAAGGTGGCGGCGTCTTCTGGGTATTTGCTGCGATAGGTGTCTAGGGTAGCGTTCCAGGCCTGTTCGGCTTCTGCACCGCGATCGATCGCCTTGCGGAAATGAGCTAAAGCATCGTCGGGAACCTCAAACGGCTCATGGTTCCAGCCGAGGTTTTTGCGGGTGGCTTCGATTTCATCGCCACCGAGAGCTGCTCCGTGGATGCCGGCGGTATCAGCTTTGTTGGGGGAACCGTAGCCGATGGGGGTGGTGACTTTGATGAAGGAGGGTTTGTCGGTGACTTTTTTAGCTTCGGCGATCGCCTTCTCGATACTATCGAGATCCGTATTGCCGTTTTCGACGTGAATCACGTGCCAGCCATAGGCTTCAAAGCGTTTGGCGACATCTTCGGTGAAGGAAATCTCCGTGGAGCCGTCGATGGAGATGTGGTTATCGTCATAGAAGGCGATCAGTTTGCCCAGGCCTAGGTGTCCAGCCAACGAACAGGCTTCACCGGAAACCCCTTCCATGTTGCAGCCATCGCCGAGAATGGCGTAGGTGTAGTGATCGACGATCGCCGCATCAGGCTTATTAAAACGAGCCGCCAAGTGAGCTTCAGCCATCGCTAAACCCACCGCATTAGCAATCCCTTGTCCTAAAGGACCGGTGGTGACTTCGACCCCAGCCGTTTCAAAGTTTTCGGGATGTCCCGGAGTGCGAGAATCCCATTGACGGAACTGTTTGATGTCATCAATACCAACACTGTCATAGCCGGTGAGGTATAACAGAGCATATTGCAACATACAGCCATGTCCGGCGGAGAGGACAAAGCGATCGCGGTTGAACCACTGAGGATTTTTGGGGTTAAAGCGCATAAAGCGATCCCAGAGAACAAACGCCATCGGCGCGGCTCCCATGGGAAGTCCGGGGTGTCCAGACTTCGCTTTTTCCACGGCATCAATCGCGAGGAAGCGAATGGAGTTGATGCAAAGTTCTTGAAGTGATTGGGTGGCGACTGCCATAGTTTCTACTGTTAAACGATTGACTGGACGAATAGGTGTGAGGTGAAGGAACTCGCGAACGATGAGACGAACCAAACGCCCTCACGAAAGTGTCCCCATCATCCCACTATGGGGATCGAGGGGCAAGAGGCAGAGTCATCTCATATCAAACGAGAGACTCAGGCTTTAGCGATATTTCAGTGGTATTTCCCAAAGGCGAGACAGATGTTATGACCGCCAAAACCAAAGGAATTAGACAGAGCCACATTCACCTCTCGCTCTCGGGCTTGGTTGGGAACATAGTCTAAATCGCAATCGGGATCGGGGTGTTCTAGGTTCACCGTGGGGGGGATGCGATCGTTGGCAACCGCTAAGACGGCTGCTACGCCTTCAATTCCACCCGCGCCGCCGAGGAGATGTCCGGTCATGCCTTTGGTGGAACTAATGGCGGCGTTGCGGGCGTTCTCTTCTCCTAAGGCCGCTTTCATCGCGGCGGTTTCGGTGCGATCGTTGGCGGTGGTACTGGTTCCGTGGGCGTTAATGTAATCGACTTGCTCGGGTTGGATGTTGCCATCCTTGAGGGCCAGTTGAATGGCGCGAGCGGCTCCTTCGCCTCCGGGGACGGGCGAGGTCATATGATAGGCATCGCAGGTCATACCATAGCCGAGCATTTCGGCATAAATGGTGGCTCCCCGACTCAGGGCCATGTCTAAGTCTTCGAGAATGAGGACTCCAGAGCCTTCACCCATGACAAAGCCATCCCGCTGGGCATCGAAGGGACGGCTGGCCCGTAGGGGGTCATCATTGCGGGTGGACAGGGCTTTAGCCGAGGCAAAACCGGCCACCGATAGTTGTGTAATCGCCGCTTCGGCCCCGCCACAAATCATGGCTTGGGCATAGCCTTGTTGAATCAGGCGGAAGGCATCGCCAATGGCGTTGGAGCCAGCGGCGCAAGCGGTGACGGGGCTGGAGTTGGGTCCTTTGGCACCTGTATGGATGGCCACGAGTCCCGCCGCCATATTGGCAATCATCATGGGAACCGTGAAGGGGCTAACCCGCGACGGACCGCGTTTGAGGAGGACTTCGTTTTGGTCTTCCATCACCTTGAGTCCGCCGACCCCCGTTCCGAGCATGACCCCGATTTGTTCGGCGTTGAGGTCATTGATGTCCAAGCCAGCATGAGTGAGGGCTTGTTGGCTGGCGGCTACGGCAAATTGAGCGAACCGCGCCATACGTTTGGCATCTTTGCGGTCAATGTAGTTATGGGGGTCAAAGTCTTGGACTTCTCCGGCAATGCGACAGGCGTAGTCAGTCGGATCAAACAGGGTAATTGGCCCGATGCCGATTTTGGCCGCGAGGAGTCCCTGCCAATAGTCGTCTACGGTGTTCCCGATGGGCGTAATCGCCCCGAGTCCCGTGACAACAACACGTTTGCGCTGGGTTGAGGATTGGGTCATGATGTCAGTCCGTATCGAGGGAGGGTCGAACCCGACGAAATACCAAAATGGTTAGTTTTATTAAGTCTTAGGGTTGGGGCGCAGCAGACAGTTAATGATGGACATTTATATAAAACATAACTCTTTCTTTGTAATGTTTTTGGATTTTTTGAATGTCCTGGTTTGTCTGGCTACTGCTCTCAGTTTAAGGGAAGGTTCGGCGATCGCGCGAGTCTCAACAGAAGCCGACGTTGTGGAAGTAACGATATTCAACAAGACGCCGATGGAGTGGTGATGGCGCGATCTTCATCAGGAGGATGACCCTAGGAGATCTCAACCAAGGCGATCGGTTGAGGTCTCAGGTCATCTCTTAGGCTTGGGCGGCGGCGGATTTCTCTTGGATGTAGTTAATGGCATCCTTCACCGTCAGAATTTTTTCGGCGTCTTCGTCGGGAATTTCGATATCAAATTCTTCTTCAAAGGCCATGACTAATTCCACGGTGTCCAGGGAATCCGCACCGAGGTCTTCAATGAAACTGGCTGGTTCTTTAACTTGGCTGGCTTCAACGCCCAAGTGTTCTACAACAATTTCCTGGACTTTTTCTGAAACGTTGTTTTGACTCATTGTTAGGTTTCCTAATAGTAACTGGCGCAGCGATTTCATGCGGCTTGTCCGCAGACAAGCGATTTTACCGTTTGTCGGGGACAACAAACAAGGGATGACATAGGTTCGTTGCGCTCAAGGGCTGATCGGTCTTTGTTAATCCTATCGGAAAGCGCGATCGCACTTAACCTCGTTTAGACCCGTTAGCACCGCTGGCTGGCTGAGCATCTACGGTTAAGGTAAGGGTTCAGCGTAGCCGGCGCGAACTAAGGCTTGATAGAACATAGCCGTCACTTCGGCGCGAGTGGCCGGTCGCTCCAGGTCTAAGTCTTGGGAATTGGGCGGTTGACGGTCAAGTTCGGCTTCAAGGGCAGCGGAAATGGGAGATTTGGCCCAATCCGGGACGGTCTGGCGATCGCCGTAGGCTTGTAAAATCTGCTCGGGATCATCCGGGTCATCCAAGTTTAACCCCGCCCGCAACGAGAGTAACACCTCCAGTCGGGAGATGGACTGTTCTGGGCGAAACTCGGCACCGGGATAGCCACTTAAGAAGCCCAAACGGACGGCGGTATCAATGTCTGAAGCGGCCCAGTAGTCATCCCTAATATCGTCAAACTCTAAACTCTCTCGCACACCGTTATTGCCCTCAAACACCTGCTGAACCAAGCTGGCATATTGGGCGCGGCTAACGGGTTCATCTGGGGCAAAGCGATCGCCCTCAACGCCTTCAATTAAACCTCGGGCCGACATGGCATCAATATAAGGTTTAGCCCAATTCCCCGCCTCAACATCAGTAAAGTCAATGGGAGTGCCAACATCGTCATTGACATCAGGACGAACCTCGTTGGCGGTCTCATCAGCCCCATTTGCGTCATCAGTTGGGGTAGGAATACCCGCTAAGTCCTCTTCCGGGATCTCCTCGTCGGAGATCGTCTCTTCCGTCTCGGGAGAACCCGACTCATTGGCGGGAGTTTCGTCTGTGGGAATCTCATCGGGGGGGATCTCATCGACGGGAACCTCATCGAGGGGACTATCCATGTCCGTCCCCGTTTCCGGGTCTAAATCTCCACTCTCCAGGGCGTTACGGGCTTCATCTCCCAGATTACCACCAACGTTATTGTCTCCCGAGGGGGACTGGCCGGCGGCATTGCGATCGCCCATCGAATCAGGATTCACGAAAAGAGATCCTCTAGCCACTTCCTCGTCGGCGGCTTGTCGCCGGGAACGTCGGCCCGTCTCCTCCTCCGTCTCAGCTTGGCCAGAGCGGTTTCGCGATCGCCGGGATTCACTTCTGTCGGGACCCAGCAGCGGCTGCAAACGGTCTCGAACCCTAGCCGTTGCGGTGTCCTCGTCTGAATCTGAATCTGAATCTGAATCTGATGTCTCAGAACGATCGCCGTCCCCCGCCAAACCGGGAATATCAGCCCCCGCAATTTGCGTCGGCGTAATGCGTCGGAGATTCCCCCCAGTGAAAACCCAGAAGCCGACACCGCCGAGAGTCGCCAGAGTGACGAAAATGGCAATCCATTCATCACGTTCAACAGGCCGGGGAGATTCGGGAGGAGTGGGGTTAGCCATGAAAGCACCTCAATTGAGCAGCAGTTGTTCTCTTGACCTCGATGATATCAGCATATCTCGGCGGTCTAGGTTGATTCACGCAGTTGATTCACGCGTCTGATACCTCTGATACCGTTGTCGAGGAGTCGTCGATTGAGCCATCATGACCCGCCTCAAGTTGCTGGCGGAAGCGTTCGATGAGGCCAATAGTAACGGCGGGAAGTTCCAAATGGGGGGTTAGGCCCACATCTTCGAGAACTTCAAAGGCCTGAACCGCTTGGGGATTGAGATCGGCCAGACGACGACCGACCTCAAAGTTGACAAACTGGGATTTTTTGCCCCAAAGCATGGCGGTTGGGGTCTTTAGTTCCGGTAGATAGCGAGCTAAGTCAAAGCAACAATCACCGCGAACAAAGGCTAGAGCGGCATAATCGGCGTTGTCTTGTTGAGCGGATTCGAGATAGGCCTCGATGAGTTCGTCGTAGATGCGTTTGGGGTTGGCAAATTGACGTTGTTCGAGGAAGGAGCGGATTCCCCCTGGGGTGGCGACGCCTAAGCCATAAAAGAGGCGATCGACGATGGGGGTTTTGACGATTTGGGCAAAAAAGGTGTTGTTGTAGCTATTGCCAAAATCCGAGAGGCCTGTGGGATTGGTGAGGATGAGGGATTTGAAGCGTTCGGGATAGGCGATCGCCACACGAATGGTAAAGGCCGCCGTCAGGGACGAGGCCACCACTGTCACCGGACCCTCACAGGTAGCGGCTAGGAACTCGCCAATGGTGGTGATGTAGTCATCGGGGACATAGTCTCGTTGGGGATGTTCCGATCGCCCCCAACCGATGAGATCTGGGGCGAGAATGCGATACCGATGAGCGAAGGCGGGATAGACTTTCGACCATTCATAGGCCGAGGACCCGCCACCGAGTCCATGGAGGAAGACGAGGGTGTTGTCACTGGGGGGGCGATCGCCCTCAGCGGTGTAATAGGCCATGCGGCCCAGGGACGTTTGGATCGCCTGTTGTTCAAAACCGGGAGGAATTTTCATAGTGGTTGCTCCTGTTAATCTGTGGTTAGCGGCTGTACTGTTTTGGCAGGTTCTGTTTCTGTTGTAGCGAATGCTCGGCGTAGGGATGGTTTTTTGAAGGTGAACATGACAGAAGAATCAGACCCCGTAGCGATCGCCGACTTGGATATCCCCAGATTGGCCGCCAGTTTTCTTGAGCAGGCGAATCCCCTCAATTTGCAAGGTTTTCTCCAGAGCCTTCGCCATATCATAGAGGGTCAGAGCGGCGACTGACACGGCGGTTAAGGCTTCCATTTCTACTCCCGTTTCTGATTTGGTCCTCACCGTGGCTTCGATGCGATAGCCGGGCATTTCAACTCGAACCCGGTGCCGGCCGGCATCTA
>CAZXWM010000227.1:0-6900 GCA_964644215.1 uncultured Phormidium sp. | reverse complement strand
ACTCCTCCACCTCGGCCGATGCCAGGTGGGGGTCATTGATTGAAGGAATGAAAGTTGTGAGTCTTGTGAACGTCTCGTCGGTCAGGTTAGGGTTGATTGGTTTAGGCTACAGGGGGCAGGATAGCCGGTCAGGCCAAGTTCGCACCATTCTATCCTAGTTTTTGGCGATCGAGTCACGGGAATGTTGGCTGAGAAATTTGGCTCACCCCCTAGCTGAAATTTGACCGATCGCGCTAGAATCGAGTCCGGGTTCTTGTCTTGTGACTCGAAACCCTTGTCGGATTTGGGCGGTTGGCCGAGCGGTTTAGGCAGCGAACTCATAATTCGCCTTAGGCGGGTTCAACTCCTGCACCGCCCACTTACCCATTTAGAGATGATTCATAGGGCAAAAACGGCGATCGCCACCCGATGCGATCGCCGTTTCAACGCCAGTCTCCGTCGCCTCTGGCTAGTCAAGGAAAAACTCACTGCCACGAATGGGGCTGCTTTGGCCGGTTCGGTTCATGGTATCGATGGACGTATTATAGGGATTCGGCAGATCCGGAGTCCGCATAAAGGGATCGTTGGTCAGTTGTTGCAACATGACATCGCGATGCAACACATTCAGGAGTTCACCATCCCGAGCGATGTTATTTTCAGGAAAGGCGAACAAGAAATTGTCAATCTGACTGGTGAGACTCCGATTCGTGAAAAAGTCTCGACTATGTTCAAGGAAGGCTCGCTCAAAGGCATTAGGGAGAGTTAAGGTCCGCAGTCGTCGTGTCTCCAATCCGGGAACTGTTACTTCTGAATCGTTAATCTGGGCTGTGGCGGCTGGGGTCATAGACATCATTGTCGCGATCGCCGCCCCTAAAACGCTTACTAGATGGAGTGAATGGTTCATCGACTTTTCCTCAACGCTGATTCTTTAGTTTAACTGATCGATGGCTGTATTTGAGGTTTGAGAGCGGCGTCTGTTGACGAGGCGATCGCCTCAATTGTTCCTCGATTTTTCGTGATCCCCGACCTCAGCCCCACATCAGTAGGAACACTTATACTCAGCGAATCGTCCCTCAACTCAATTCGGTATAACCTTGGCATCTCCCCCTCAACTATTGCGATTTATTGCGATATCCGGCCAGGTTGATGTATCAGAAAGCACCTTTTCTCGAAAAAGGTTATGATAAGGTTAAGACCGGGCAGTAGACTGAAAAGACCCAGCCAAGCAAGGCAACGAGTTAATCCCGTCTAAACCCCAGGTTTTCCCGTTGCTTATGAGTTGTTGTTTAGTGCCATGACCGACCAGGATTGCATCTTAACAGAAAAAATCTTAAACAGACAACCGAGTAAAATGAAGCGAGGTTATCATGACAAACCAAAACTTTTTAACAGTTAAACATCCTTACCATGGTCAGCTCGATCCTGACCATCCCGAAGCGTTATTATTTGATGCTAATCTTCAGGAATTTGCCCAAAAAGTTGGTTATATTAGTTGTTTAGAAACTAGCGGCAAACTCCCTCCAGACATAGCATTTCAAGAAGTTGAAGAACTTTGGAAAAAACTCAAAGATTCCACCGAGTCTCTCGGTTTGGAATCCTCTGACTCTCACCATTAGACCCGGGTGAGTCAATCTATACCAATTAGGCGTCACAGGGACAAAATTTAGGGCAACCCAGCCGGGTTGCCCTATGATTGTGATGATTCAGTCTAGGGAGTCCGAGAATCTAGTCGTCAAGCCAGAACGCTCAACCTACATAGGTTCGAGGCGTATAAACCCAAGGTAACCCCCTTCGCGATCGCACTTGGCGCGTCTGACTCGATCCGACTAAAATCACCGTCCGCATATCCGCATCCCCAGCCGTCAACTCTGCCAACGGCTTCACCCTCACCGCTTGCCCCATTCGCCCCAAATTGCGAGCCAAAATCACCGGTGTAGCAGGCGATCGCCACTCCAGAAGCAACTCCCGCGCCCGGTCTAACTGCCAAGTGCGCTGCTTAGAAACCGGATTATACAGGGCGATCGCAAAATCTCCCTCAGCCGCCGCCCGCAACCGTGACTCAATCACCAACCAAGGCTTGAGAATATCCGAAAGGGACATCACCACAAAATCATGACCCAGCGGCGCACCCACCTGGGCCGCCGCCGCCTGCATCGCTGAAATTCCCGGACAGACCTCAATCTCGACCTCTTGCCAATCTGGGTTATCTGCCGTTTCCAAGACCTCAAACACCGCCGCCGCCATAGCAAAAATCCCCGGATCTCCCGAAGAGACTAACACCACCCGTCGCCCAGTAGCCGCCAAATCCAAGGCCTGACGAGCGCGATCGCCCTCAACCCGATTATCCGACTCATGACGCCGAATCGAGGGCGAATGCAACGAGTCCACCAAATTCAAATAGGTCTTATAGCCCAGCCAATCCGTCGCCTCTAGCAGAGTTCGCCGCACCTGGGGCGACATCCACTCAGCACTTCCCGGCCCCGTCCCCACAATCGCCAAATGACCGGGTTGTGGTCGTTTCTCATAAACCAAACAGCGATCGCCCGGACGAACCTCAGGACCGATCTCAGTCGCAACAACCAGCCGATGTTCTCCCGACTCAGACCAAGGTAAACGACTCTGTTCGAGCCATTCGGGTAAACTCTCCTCCCAGGCTAATCTTCTAGGAGAGAGATTGGGATAAGTTTCAAACCTCACCGTCGCCCCCCCTAAAACCTCGGCAATAAACCCTTTTGCCTGATCCGGGTCATTCAGCAAGCGATAGCCCCGAGGCGGAGAGAGGAGAGTCGTCCGAAAGCGAATCTCGCCACTAGCGGTAATCGCCGCCGATACCTGCAAAACTTGGGCAATCTGACGGGCCAGGTCATTCACGCCCTGTAAGCCTCCTAGCAAGGGAACCACCGTACTTCCATCTTCGGCGATCGCCAACACTGGCGGGTCCTCTGCTTTATTGCCCAACAGCGGGGCCAAGCTGCGAATGAGAATCCCCGCCGCACAAATGCCAATAATCGGGGTTCGCATCTCAAACAGCGATCGCAGCGTCGGTCCAAACTCCGAAAAAGACTGGTCTACCCCCGTCGTGCGGCGCTCTAAGCCATAGACAATGCCATTACACCCCTGAGCCACCTGCTGCGCTAGGGAGACACTTCTCTGATTCAAGACAACAATGGCAACCGTCATGATAGCAACCCGTCAGCATTCACAAGAACTCCTCATTATCAAGGGGGTTGAGCGAGAACGCAAGCACCGTTTCATCAATCCCCTTGAGATGGAGGGGGCGAAACTTGGTAATTTCCGACTCTTGTAAATAATCAGCCACCGCCGCCGAAATCAGAATCCCTCCCGGTTGGGCCACCTCCTGAAGCCGGGCCGCGATATTGACACTCGGACCGATCGCCGTATAATCCGATCGCTCCTCACTGCCAAACATCCCCACCACCGCCGTTCCCTGGTGAATCCCACAACGGAATTGAACTGGCGTTAGTCCCTCCTCGAGCCATTGAGCATTCAGAGCCGCCAAGCGACGATACATCTGGCGAGCGGCGTGAATGGCTTGTTGCACCTGAACTTCGGGCTTCATATCCTCGGGTGCGCCAAAAATCGCCATCACCGCATCACCGACAAACTTATCTACCGTTCCCCCGGACTGGAAAATGACCTGACTCATTGAAGACAAATACTGATTTAAAATTTGGGCCACCCGGCGCGATCGCAGTTGATTAGCCATCTGAGTAAACCCGACAATATCCGTAAACACAATCGTCACCAAGCGCGGTTCCGGGGTTAAATTCAATTGCAACTCCCCCAGACGCGCCTTCTCCACCAACGCCGGCGGCAGAAAGCGCGTTAACACCGATTGCGTTAGATAGCGATTGAGCTCCTTGATTTGTCGTTCCTGTTCCTTGAGGGCCAACAAATTGCGAATCTGGGCCAACAGTTCGCGATCGTTAAACGGTTTCGATAAATAGGCATCTGCCCCCTGTTCAACCCCTTCGAGGCGGGTTTCTTCGTTGGCTTTTGCCGTCAACAAGATAATCGGTGTTCCCTGTAATTCGGCATCCGCACGAATCGCCGCAATTAAATCTAACCCCGACACCTTGGGCATCATCAAATCGGTGACAATAGCATCAGGATGGTGAGATTTAGCCAGAAGCGTCCCTTCCTCGCCGTTACTGGCCAGTAGAGTCTGATAGCCGCCACAAGCGAGAATCTCCGCCACATAGACTCGTAAATCACTGTTATCTTCGACAAACAAAATGGTAGCTGCAAAATCGCTGGCTTTTTTCTTGACATTATCTGCGGATTGTGGTAAAGGTTTCGGCCGCACCTCAGCCACCTCCGGCTCGGGTGGGGGGAGTCTTTCGGGGCGATCGCCAAGGGTGCGAGAACCGAAATCGAGATCCGCCAACTCAACCGTTAAGCGACTGCCTTCGGTCCGGGCCACATCACCCGTCGGGACTGGCCCCGAGGAGTCAATATACTCCTCGGGGAGATGGTCAACGCCATAGGGCAACTGCACCGTAAAACAACTCCCTTGGCCCAGCTGAGACTCCACCTGCACCTGAGCGCCATGCAGTTGTACCAACTCCTTAACCAAAGCTAAACCCAGACCACTGCCCTCATAGGTGCGGTCTACGGAGCCTTCAGCCTGATAAAAGCGGTCAAATAACTGGGGGAGGCGATCGCCCGAGATGCCAATTCCCGTATCTCGCACCTGCAACCGCACCCCAGCCTCACCTGGGGCCACCGAGACTTCAATCTCGCCGCCAGCCGGAGTAAACTTCATAGCATTCGAGAGCAGATTATAGAGAACCGAATCAAACAAATCGAGATCCAGATAAATCAGATCCTGACCCTGAAGCCGTTGTCGTAAACGAATCTCCTTGCGTTGACAATAGGGACGAAACGCCTCTAGGGTTTGTCCAACCCAAGAGGCAAAACGACAGGGGACAAACCTCGGCTGCATCCGCCGTTCATCGAGCCGTTGCAAATCCAGCAGTTGATTCACCAGTCGCAGCAGCCGCCGACAATTGCGTAGAGCCATCTGCGATCGCTCATAGGATAACCCCCGCTTCTGATTCACCGCCCCTTCGAGGGGTCCCATCATCAGCGTTAAAGGCGTGCGAAACTCATGGGAGACATTTTGAAAAAACTCCGTCTTCTGACGGTCTAGGACCAGTAAGCGTTCAGCCTGATGACGAGTTTTCTGATAGAGTCGGGCCTGTTGGACGGCGATCGCCGCCTGAGCGGCCACGGCTTGCGCTAAGGACACCTCATGCAGATGCCAAGCTCGGGGCGTATCATTTTCTCGCAAGGAAATACTGCCAATAATGCGCCCATCACTGAGCAACGGCACCACCAAGAGCGCTCGGGACGGGTGAAGAAAAGGCTGATAATCCTGATTCCAGGTGGGTTGAGCCGCCAGATCCTCAATCACCACCGGCTGTTGCGTCTCGAGAAGATGTTGCAGAACCCGATTCCCCTCAATCGGAACCACCGACTGAGGTAAACGAGCCTCGGGGCTGTCCTCATGCGAGCGCTCATACAGGCCCACACATTCAACAAACTCATCCTCTTGAGTCCAGAGAGATAAGGCGCAGCCATCAGCGTCTAACGCACAGCCGAGTTCTTCAGTAATAGCGGCAAAAATATCCTGGGGATTGAGACTAGAGCGAATCGCCGTGGTAATGGAGTTAATCAGGGCTTCGCGCTGGGCCAGGGTTTGCATCATCTCCAGAGTTTGGGATTGAGCCAAGGTCAGGGCCGCTTGTTCGGCCACCATGACTACCAATTGCACCTCATCATCTTGCCAAATCCGCCCTTGACTGCATTGATGTAGGGCCAAGACCGCCACCAGAGAAAATTCTCCGGGCCGTTGGCCCATCTCCTGGGGGGTGATCTCTCCCGTGAGCAAGGCCCGATGACGATAAACGGGGGCGCTGAGGGGGACAATTAAACTCGAGCGAATCTCAGCCTGTTCATAGACTTGGCGCAGAGGGTCATGAGCCTGTATGCGTTCATCTTGAGAACAGTCATTCATGACCACAATTTCGTCGGTTTCCCAGAGAGTTTCAGCTAAACAGGGATCTAGGGCGGGACGTTCGCGGCCATTGGAGCCTTTAAGATGCTCCGGAAGGGTGGGGCCAGCGTAGCCAAACCACTGCGATCGCGTCAGGGGACTCGACTCGGGAGTCCAACTGGGATCATCACAAGTCCGCAAGATACAACAACTGGCTTCAAACATCTGCCCCATGGTTTCAACAATGGTTTGCAGAATTTGCCGATAGTTGGTGCGGGAGCGAATGGTGTTGGTGACGGCATTCAGCAGCGATTCTTGGCGTAGAGTGCGACAGAGTTGTTCGGTGCGAGTTCGTAAAACATTATGGGTATCGACCGCCTGGCGAACCACAGCCCGTAACTCATCCACGTGCCAGGGTTTGGTGACATATTTAAACACCTTGCCACTGTTAATGGCCTCGACCAAATCATCTACATCGGTGTAAGCGGTCACCAGAATCCGGATCATATCGGGATATTGCATGGCCGTCAGACTCAGGAACTCAGTTCCGGTCATTTTCGGCATCCGCTGATCCGAGACGATGACCGCCACATCCTGTTCCTGGGACAGAATTTGCAGCGCCTCTTGCCCACTTGAGGCTCTGAGGACCTGATAAGTCGGGGACAGAACGCGATCGAGCAGGTCAAGGTTGTCGGGTTCATCGTCCACGACCAATATCTTAGTGAGGCGACGGGGGCGATCTGCCATTCAAGATCGGTTAAACACAATAAACAGTGAACAGTTTACCCTTGGCCAAGGATTGACCTTGGGCTGATGAGGTCAGCCAAGCCTGGCCAGATGCCAAGGACTCACGTAAACCTCTTGGGAGCGTGGAAGCCCCGTGTCTTTAGACCGGGGAGGAA
>CAZXWM010000226.1:6599-6927 GCA_964644215.1 uncultured Phormidium sp. | reverse complement strand
ATGCGATCGCCCAGTTGGGGTTAGATTTGCTGCGTGAAGTGGACGTAACCACTGCGGCCGGTCTTCGTACCGCTCGGATTTTTCAAGATGCTCATCTGTCTCTTTTGGGTCGAGAGGGCAACTTCGAGTGTTTAGAACTTCCCGGTGGACAAAATGCTCTGTTAGGGGTGATTCCTTTGGAAGCACTGGGAATTGAATTAGACTTACAAAACCAAACCCTTAAGGTATTACCTGAAACCTCGGTCGATACTTATCTTACTATTCTTTAGATACATGGGGTTGAGCCGCGACCCATCCTACCGTGACTAATTTATCATAATTGTCGGAT
>CAZXWM010000226.1:5557-6589 GCA_964644215.1 uncultured Phormidium sp. | reverse complement strand
ATCCCCGTCGCTAAATTCAACCAGTAAATTATAGTCTTGAATAACTTTAGCAGCACTAATTTGGGGTGGCTTTATCAAGCTATCTCGATTCATTCGTTTGGGGAATTTTTGATATGAGTCTTACATTCTAAGCATGGTTCTACAACATCGTGGATTTCACAGGGTTGTGCCATAGGCGATCGCTGGATTTGACCGAGAGACTTTGATATGGCTTAACGATCGCCCCCTCGTCAGATTATAGCAAGTCCCGATCGCCACCCATCCCCCACCCGTCCAGAGGAGGCGATCGCAAATTGCTTTATAAAGTTTCGGTAAAGTTTACCCCAAAGATTAGAATAAAACTTACACAATCCTTTCCCTGAAAGGGTTTCAGCGATTTTCGTAAGGTCTTAGAGTGAAGAGTTTATTCCTGATTTTGTAAACTTTTATTACAATATGCCCGCACTTCTGTAAAATTGCCGGAAAAATTCTGACAGATTATTGTCCCCTTGCCTACTGCTAAAAAATGGCTATTTTTAGGCAGCTTTATATAAGCTTTAAAAAGAGATTTTCAAGATTGTGATAGGTTAGTTGCAGACCTGGATAAACGAAGTTTAATCCCTAAGCCCGAATTCCATTTAGACCACTGCCACAGGAACCAAACAAAAGGGACAGTTCTAGGGAAATGGCTTTGATGATCTAGACCGCCACATACTAACCTGAGGTAAATCACCATGTTTTCAAAACTTAATCAAGCAACGGCAACAGTTTTCATCGCCGGAATTTCGGGGCTTTCGTTAGCAACGTTCTCTACCCCCGCATCAGCGGCTACCCTGCATAACGGTTGGCACTACTCCATTGACTCATTCAATGACAGCATGGCTGGTTATGAGGTTGGAGGAACTCCTTATGAAATTTACGGAACGGCACTGCAACAGACCGATGACAGTATCTTTTTTGCCATTAACTCCAACTTGGCTCTTGAAGGTAAATCCAGCCAATATGCTGAAAATGGACATACTGGTTGGGGAGACTTACTCTTCAACTTCTCAG
>CAZXWM010000226.1:0-5547 GCA_964644215.1 uncultured Phormidium sp. | reverse complement strand
AAATGCAAATGGAGACCTGTTTGGAATTCGTTTTGCTGAGAACAGTGAATCCGGGGTCAGCGAACTGGGAGTTTACGAAAATGTCAGGGCGACTGATATTGCACGACAAGGTGGGAACCTCCTCACTGATGCCAGTCTTTCGGGTTATGCCAACTGGATTACCCAGCATGGCGGAAATCCTCAAGCCGGTGATTTGAGTATCACGGATTCCTACTTCAACCCTAACCGCCATGTTCCTAATAGTATGGTCTCTGGAACCAAAATTGGCGATATTCAGTTCTTGAGCAATATCAATGATTTGGGGCTTGATTTTGGTCACTTTGGTGCAACGGGAACGCATACCATCGCCTTCGAGTTTGACCGGCATCTTTTCCCGGATGGTGAGTATGTTTATACTGTTGCTCCTGAATGTGATAATGACATCATTGCTGGAATTGGAACTTTGGAATCTCGTCCAGTTCCAGAACCCTCATCCGCTCTGGCTCTAGGACTGGTGACTTTGGCGGCTGGTGCCTTAAAATCACGCCGTCGTTCAAGCCATGATAGTAGCCAGATGAGTTAGGACGGTGACGACCCGGCTTGAGATATCCCTTGACTGAGATTCCAGGCTGGGTTTGACTAGACAATTCATAGCGTTAGGGTGCGTCCTGGCTTCATTCAAATCTTGAATTTTGGTAACAAGATTAAGCTAGCCGGAACGCACCGATTCATGAGGCTAAACCAGCAAGGTTTCTCAGGAGTTGGAGTTGGGTCGCGAACATCAGCAAAAATTTCATCACCATCCAAATCAATTGCCTCTGAATTTATTCGATCGCGGAACCTATCAAAAGCGTCTAAAATACTCTCTGATTGAGCTGATGTGATTTTGGCAATCGGCTGATCGGCTTGAAAAACAACAAAACTTTCCCCAGCTTGAGCGCGTTGAAGATAGTGGATCAAATCTTGAGTAATTTCTTCTACGGTAATTTTATTCATACATCAATTGCCTGCCAAACTGATATAACAGCTATAGTTCAATTGTATCTTTAATCAACAATTTAGGCTCGGATAACACCTCCTAGCATCAATGACCCCATGGATAGTCCCTTATTTTTAGTCAATTGTTAAGTTTTATCACAAATTGGGGCAATTCCCGTAAAAATGCCTCCCAGAAAACGACAGATTAGTGACAAGGTGTCTTGTAACCGGCCAACCTGGCTCAGCTAGACATCCCGTCACCCCAGCCAGACTGGTGACAGCCAGACCGCCGGGGGTTGTTCACGCATCTATCACGACCCATGACCTCCCAACCTCAAACCTCAAATTCCTCTCCGTTGCGCGTGGTTCCTCCCACACCGGAGACTCCTGAGAAACAGCCGGCCCCCGCTCCCGCCGCTGATGTTCCTGAGACAGTCCCCGAAGCCACGTCGGCTAAGTCGGACTCCCAACCGGCTCGACATCGTTGGCTTTGGGTGGGAACGGCTTTGGTGGCTCTGGGGGCCGGTGGCTTTATTCCGCTTCCCCATCATGTGGGGGGGGATGCAACGGCCAAAACTCATCCCGAGGTTCGACACTTTGTTACAACGCCAACAGCCGGAGAAGTGACCTTGCATGTGCAACCCCAGGATACAGTGGAACCCGGCGATCTTCTTATTACGGTTGAAGATACTCAGCTTAGCGATCGCATTCGGGAACAAGAACGTCAACTTGAAGCTAAGGAGGGGGAGCTACGAGCCTCACAAGCGGAACTCGAACGGGTTGAGAAACGCCTTGACAGTGCCAACAATGAAATGAACCAGGCACAACAGCGCCTAGACAGCCATGAACGAGATTGGCAAGCACTTATCTCTGGGCCAGGGTTGCCGCGCGATCGCCAATTGCTTGAGGAACGTGCTGCTATTGAGCAGGAACGAGATGGCATTCAAGATGAAATGCGTAACTTAGAGGCTCAAATTGCAGAGCTGGAAAATCAACGGAATAGGATTACCGATCAGATACCCCAGTTCGAGGAACAAGTTCGGAAGCTTGAAGAGTCTCATATAACGTTGCAAGAGGCTCATGATGAGGGTGCTATTTCAGACATTTACCTAGGAGAGCAGTCTTGGCAACTGTTGAACCGACAACAAGAGCTGGAAGAACTCTATACTCAACGGACTCAAATTGGTTATCAGATTGAGCAACTCCGTCACCAAATTGCTCGGCAGTCTAGGTTATCTCAAGGCCGTACTCACAATAGCCAGGCCCATGAAGCACGACGTCAGGAGTTGATTCGGGAAGTTCGGGAAGAAGGTCAAAACTTGCAGGAGCGGTATGACCGTCTCCGTGATGAGCGTAATACGGTTCAGGCTGAAGTCAATCGTGCCTTGACTCAAGTCCAAAATCATCGAGAGGCGATCGCCGCTCTGCAAAATGAACTGCAAGTCCTCACACGTCGGGGACAGTCTCGTACGATAACTGCCGAGCATTTTGGAACAGTCCTCACTCAAGATTTGGATCAAAAGGATGGTCGTTATTTTCAAGCTGGTTCGGAAATCCTTGAGACGGCAAATCTTCAGTTACTCCAGGGAACTGCACAAATCTCTCAGGCTGATCGCGATTTAGTAGAAGAAGGACACCGGTTAAAATTTCGAGTTCCCAACCAACCCAACATGACCTACCTGGGACAAGTTGAGGATATCTCCCCGATGATGATTGAAGATGATGATGGGATTAAAACCGTTTTTGAAGTTCGATTTTCTCTGGAAAATCCCGATGAAATTCCTCTTCTTGAAGCTCAAGGTCACGTCCAAATTCGCACCGAAAATCTGAACGCTTATCAGCAAATACAACATCAGTTCGGAAAACTCATCGATCTCCCTCGTTACTTCCCCTGGGTCTCCGAAGAAGACTCCTAATCCATATCGCTCAACATCTGCTACTCGTGTCATGGCTCCTACTCGTGTCATGGCTCTGCCGTGACACGGACTCTGGGCGGCTCTGCCGCCTGCACTCGGGAGGCAGAGCCTCCACCAATGGCATGACTTGGCTGGAGCCAAGTCACGAGGAAGGAGCGCGGGGCTTCTGCGATTTTAGCTAAAAAAATTGATAGCAGATTATGTCCCTTGCCGTAGGGGCGAACGGCTGTTCGCCCTGCAATTTTGTATCCAATGCAACCAATTACAGCGTATTGCTTGAAAACCTGTTTCGGGGTGGGCCAGTCCCACCCCGTCCTTTTGTCAGCCGTCACTCGCCGTCCCTCCATCTCAACCGAATCTGAATTGCAAAGTTTCTGTGAAGATTCTGTGAAGACAGGACGCATCAGGAGACATAAGAGCCAAAATCATTGCCCCACAAGACTTACAGCCATTGATACCCCCTTCAGTGAATCCGCCATTTTTCCCGATAATGTAAACAAATATTACAATATCGGCGGACTTCCGTAAAACAGCCCCACAAAAACTGACAGATCTAATTGGCCTATTTTAAAACCCAGCAAAACCCCCCGATTTACACATCAATCTTCACCGAAACTTCATAAAAACTTTCCGGAAGTTGGGATAAAGTAAAACCAGCCAGAAATAGGTTATTGCTCAGTCCCTTAACGGACCATCCGAACGAGACCTATTCCTAAATCTCACCATCGTCTGCAATTTCAATCTTGCGAGTTCGGAGCATCTACTGTTATGTCCCCCTTCAATCCCCGTTCCTGGTTTAACCGTCGTTCTCGTCAAAACTCCCCCGACGCGAAGACCCCAGAAGACTTCGACCAAACCTTTGTCCTCGAACCCATCTATACCCCTGGAGGGCTGGTGGATGGTGGTGATGACTCAGAGGGGTTAGACTTAGACCCCATTGATGACCCCAGTGACGCCTTGACCCCCGAAGATGACGGCGATGTGTCGGACGATGGGGAGACCATGGGGGATGAGGCTGAAGCCGATGTCGAAGAGGGAGAGACTGACCCAGGCGAGAACGACGATGTCAGCAACGTTGGGGACGACATTGATGACGAGTATATTCCCGACGAGGAGATTGGCGATACCATTCCCTATGCTGAAGAAGATGAAGACCTCAGCCAAACTAAGGATTCAGGAGAAGACGGGGAGAACTCCTTGGATGGTGACTCAGATATCCCTGAAGATGAAAACAACCCGGAAGATGACGCCGAAGACGAGGTTGAGAATGAGTTAGAAAACAACCCGGAAGATGACCCAGAAGAAAACATTACTGAGAATGAGTTAGAAAACAACCCGGAAGATGACGCCGAAGACGAGGTTGAGAATGAGTTAGAAAACAACCCGGAAGACGACCCAGAAGAAAACATTAACGACGAGATTGAGAATGAGTTAGAAGACAATCCAGAAGACGACGCTGAGAACCTGGGTGACAATGAAAATGACAGCGAGAATGACAGCGAGTCGGAGGAAAACACCACTGACTCAGAAAACGACGACTCCGAAAACAACGACTCCGAAAACGACGACGAGGGCGATTCAGACGAGGAAACCGAAGATGACGAAGATAATGAGGACAATAATCCTCTCGCCTTCGACGTTCCTGAGTTCAATCGGGGTGTTTTCCGAGTTGGGGCCAGCGGTGACGTTGACGTAGACTTCCTCTTTGACGGTGGACGCTATCAAGGTGAAGTGGCCTTCTTTAGTCTGGCAGGCCTCGATGAGATGGAGTTTGAGAGCATCGACGACTTCATCGCCACCGCCGCACAACGAGCCGCTAGTGGGTCCGAACAGGGTCATATTGTTATCAGTATTCAAAATGAGGGAGCGCGGTTTACCGGGTCTCTCTTTGGCGAACCCAGTTGGAATAGCGGCCCCTATCAGGGAGTCAAAACTTTCAACATGACCCCTGGTGATGAGTTTGGGGTGATGCTGGTTCCCAATGGTCGGGTTTCTGACGTGCTGGACAATCCCAGTATTGGCGGTGCGAAACGTCCCCTGTTCTCCCTCGCCAGCACCAACCCTAACGATGAATTTCATCTGGGTCAAATTGCTGACCTCACCGGAGATGGCAATACCTTTGTCTTTGAAGACCAACGGTTTGAGCGTAGCGATCGAGACTATGATGATGTCATCTTCCAGATTCGTGGTGCTGTGGGGGATGCCGTCCATGTCAGCGACGTAATTGACCCCGAGTTGGACTGGCGACAGGATGATATGGGGAAAGCCTTGCTGGCCTATACCGACCCCTATTTATCCACCCGTGAACAACTCGATTTAGCTGAGTTGGCCACTGAGTTGGATGGCGGACTCAATGGCGATGACGCCTCGGAGTCCTCAGACTCCACCCCAGACTCCACCAGTCCTGATGCCGAAGCCGAGGAGTTAGAGGCGGCGGAAACGGACTCAGATGAAACAGAGGCCGATGAAACAGAGGCGGATGAGACGGAAGCCGATGCGGACGACGGCGATGAGCCTCAGACCGAGGTGGACAATTCTGAGGCCGATGACACCGCTGAGGTGTCAGACTCCACCAGTCCCGATGCCGAAGCCGAGGAGACGGAAGCCGATGCGGACGACGGCGATGAGCCTCAGACCGAGGTGGACAATTCTGAGGCCGATGACACCGCTGAGG
>CAZXWM010000225.1:0-6932 GCA_964644215.1 uncultured Phormidium sp. | reverse complement strand
CGAAAATCCCTATTTCTATGACAGTCTCACAGCTTGGGAATTTCTCACCTTCATGGCGGGACTGTTCAACCTCGGCGAACCCGATCGCTCCCGGCGCATTGCCCAACTCCTCGACTGGGTGGGAATTGGCCAAAAGACTGCCCGCCGCAAACCCCTACGGGAGTATTCTAAGGGGATGTTACAACGGGTAGGCATGGCTCAGTCCCTAGTCGGTAATCCAGAAGTGGTGTTCCTCGATGAGCCGATGTCAGGACTCGATCCCCTCGGCCGCTATCAAATGCGGGAAATCATCCTATCCTTGAAATCCCAAGGCAAAACCATCTTCTTCAACAGTCATATTCTCTCGGATGTGGAGGTGATTTGCGATCGCGTGGCCATTCTCTGCGACGGAGAACTCCGTTGCAGCGGCTCTCCCGACGAACTCCTCGGAACCGGCGATCGCTATCGCGTCTATGGCCATGGCGGGACGGCCGAAGTCTTGCAAAAATGGCTCCCAGACCTAGAATTTGATAAAGGCGACTGGCAAGGAACCCTCCAAGGCGAATTACCGGACTTCCTAGCCAGCCTAAACCTCCTCGGCGGTAAACTCCTCCGCCTCAATTCCTCCCGTCGCAGCCTCGAAGAGTTCTTTGTGCAACAAGTCGGAGGGAATGCGAAACCTATTTCTATGATTGAAGAAGGGAATAGGGAATAGTGAACAGGGAACAGGGAACAGGGAATAGATAGCGATATCCCCACCTCTTGCCTCTTGCCTCTTGCCTCTTGCCTTTTGCCTCTTGCCGGGAGAGGGCGACCATAAAGGTACGCCCCTACGGCCTCTTGCCTCTTGCCTCTTGCCAGAAGAGGGCGACCATAAAGGTACGCCCCTACGCCTCTTGCCTGCTTATCCCCTCGCCGCTCGGGTTGCATTGGCCACCGCGACTAGGGCCACGCCAACATCGGCGATGATGGCTTCCCAGAGTCCCGCTAAACCGAGGGTTCCCAGGATAATCACCAGTAGTTTGACCGTAAGAGACAGAATGATATTTTGCCAGACAATGGCGCGAGTGTGATGGGAGATGGCGATCGCCTGCACCAGTTTTACCGGAGAATCCTCCATCAGCACCACGTCAGCGGTTTCAATGGCAGCATCAGAGCCTAAACCACCCATAGCCACCCCTACATCGGCGAGGGCGAGGGCTGGCGCGTCGTTAATGCCATCTCCGACGAAAATCACAGCACCCTGCCCTCTAGCGTCACTGAGCAACCGCTCTAGGAGACTCGCTTTATGCTGCGGGAGTAATTCCCCATACACATTATCAAGGCCGAGGCGATCGCCCACCGCTTGGGCCACGGCTTGGCTATCTCCAGTCAGCATGACAATCCGTTGGATGCCCCGATCGCGTAAACCCTGAATCGCTTGGGGAGCGTCATCTCGCAGGCGATCGCTCACCTCAAGGGTTCCCGCATCCTGGCCATCAAACGCCACTCGCACCCGTGTTCCTGGGTTTGGGGACTTGGACAAGGGGGCCAGTCCTAACTCTTCAAAGAGCCGGTCATTGCCAATGTCTATATCACAAATAGTAGAATTTGTCAAGGTCGCTCGAACACCTCGGCCGGGATATTCCTGAACCGTTTGCAACAGATGGGAGTCGAGGGAGCCAGTCCAGGCGCGGCCAATCGATTGAGCGATGGGGTGAGTGGATTGAGACTCGGCGATCGCACTGTAATGGAGGAGCGTATCTTCGTCCCAGGGTGAGTTCGCCTGAACCTGAGTTACCTCAAAACTGCCTTCAGTGAGAGTTCCCGTTTTATCGAAGACCACCGTCGAGATATCGGTGAGGCGATCGAGGAACACCGATCCTTTCAGCAAAATCCCCTGTTTAGCCGCTCCGCCAATGCCTCCAAAATAGCCCAAGGGAATACTCACCACTAAGCTACAGGGACAGGAAATAACTAACAACACCAAGGCCCGATAACCCCATTGCGTCAGACTGCCACCAAATAGGGGCGGAATCAGGGCGATCGCCAAAGCTAACCCCACCACAATCGGCGTATAGCGACGCGCAAAGCGGCTAATAAACTTCTCCGTCGGGGCTTTCCGCTGGCGGGCCTGTTCGACTAACTCCAGAATCCGCACCAGGGACGATTCCTCAAAGGGACGAGTCACCCGCACCGTCAACGCCCCGGTTTGGTTAATCGACCCCGCCAACACCGCCTCACCGGGTTTCACCGAACGGGGGACTGATTCCCCCGTTAACGCAGACGTATCGAGATAGCTGTCCCCAAAGAGAACCTCGCCATCGAGGGGAACCCGCTCACCGGGTTTAACAAGAATCTCAGACCCTACCGCAACTGACTCGGGTGAGACGGATTCCAAGCCGTCAGGAGTTTTCAGGTTGGCGACATCTGGGCGAATCTTTAATAGGGCGCGAATCGAATCACGGGAGCGATCGACCGCCAAATCCTGGATCGCTTCCCCCAAGCGGTAGAACAGCATCACCGCTAGGGCTTCGGGCAATTCCCCAATGGCGATCGCCCCGACGGTTGCAATAGCCATCAAGAAATTCTCATCCAGAGCCTTACCCTTCAAAACTCGTCGGCCCGCCGTCGTCAGCACGCCCCAACCCACCCAGAGATAGGCGGGAATAAACCATAACCATTCCCCCCACAGAGGCAATAACTCCCGAACCGAGAGAACCAGGCCCACCCCAAACCAGGCGATCGCCAGCCCCAACCCTCCAAACTCTTTCCAGGGGAAGCGATCGCCCCGCTCCTGAGACGGGGAGGTCGTTTCCTGACAGCCGCAACACGACGAACTACTCATGGCATACCTATGAATGACTGTTCAGATACCCAGTCTATCGCAATTTCCGATTGCCTCTTGCCTCTTGCCAGAAGAGGGCGACCACAGCTCGGCTATCGCTCGCTGACCGCAAGGGTACGCCCCTACTGCCTCTTGCCTTCTTCCCCCTGTTCCCAGTTCCGGTGTTCCCTGTTCCCTGTTCCCTTCTTTTGCCTATTCCCTATCAACGCCACTCGTCCCAAGTGTTATTAAAAATTGACATATCCGGGAACATCACCGGATTACCATTCTCCGAGAGTTGCCGTTGTAGGGCTTCTAACTTCGGTTCCGGGTAGGGGAGATTGTCCACCAACTCATAAGGAGCCAGATCCTGCTCTAAGGCAAATACTGCCGCCGTTCCCGCCGCCGCTCCCGCCGACCATTCAAACGAGTGAACCCGATACGCCGCCGCCGCAATGTGACTCGTGGCGATGCTCTTACCCGCCACCAAAAGATTATCCAAACGTTGAGGAATCAAAGCCCGTAGGGGAATTTGGAACGGAAAGGCCCGTCCTTGGCCCCGTCGTTCCCCCGGCCGCTCAAAATTTCCTGGCGTTTCCGGAGGACTGAGAGTCATACAGGGGTGGAAATCGATCGCATAATGACCAATCCCCACCGTATCAGGAAAGAGCGTAGCCCGCGATCGCCGCGTCACCTCCTCCCGAGACAATTCCCGAGAGGCCACCCCCGCCGCATCTACTCCCGACAACACCGCCCACAAATGCCGTAACGCCGCCGGAGTCAGAGCATTCTCATAAAACTCATCCCGAAAATCCGCCATCGTAATATCCACCTCCCAAACCGTAAAGCCATCGGCATGAGCAAATCCCGGCCGACCAATAATCCGCCGGCCCTCGCGCATATAGGGATATTTCGAGAGACCATGAGCCGTTCCCATGGGGGAGTGAAAACCACTCAAATAGCGATGATTGGGGTGAGGCTCCTTAACCCCCTCTCCCAACTGAGAATCCGTCGTTCCCTGCACCAACCAATAAAAATAGCCAATCGCGTTCTCCTCACCCCGGCGTAAAGTTTCCCTGCGTAAGCCTCCCAACCAGCCGCCGGGATCTAACTGTCCCCGTTCCCGAAGTTGCTCACGGGTATAAATCAGATTATCCTCAGCGGTTCCCGGACGGTAATCATTGCCCCAAGTCCAGTTCTGCATCGAGATATCCCCCGGATAAATTGGGTACTCCCGCACATTTCCCGGACGAGGTTCCTTCGGCTTCATACTGTGGATTTGCCGATAGGTAAACACCAAGGTGAAGTTTGCTAGACGTTCGAGTTCATAACTGTAATAGGGCTCATAGCGTTCATAAAAGTCAGGAACCTCATGTTCTTGCGGCTCCTCCGTCGCTTCCATCGCGAAAGTATAGGTAAACCCTTGAGTGCAGTAGGGGTCGTTGGTGTCACTCGATGAGGTGGGTTCGAGGAACGAACGGGGGTCAATCCCGAGACGATGAGGAACATCGGTTAAACCAATCAACTCTCCCGTTTCCGTCGCATCAATCACATACCAATCGGGAGAATTGGCAGTTATCTCCTGCGATTGCGGGCGAAACTCGATAATGGTTTTCTGAAATAGCCCTGAGTCCTCATAAGTGAACGCATCTTCAATCGTGACTGAGAGGGGGAAACTATTAACGGGAGGCGCATCGGTCTGAGGATAATGCTGAATGGCGATAGCGGAAGTGATTTGATTCCCTTCAGGGTTATAGCTGAGGTCTTTAATCACCGTATTCGGGAACCAATGCAAGGTTCCCCGTCCCTGTTTGGCGGCATCTTCGAGCAATTCAAAGAGGAGATTATGTCCGTCGTAGGGCATAAAACAGGATTCACTGACCCAGCAGCCGCCTGGGTTAAGCATTCCATAATGGTCTTCAATGGCCGAGCGTAGGGCCAGATAGCCTTGGGGATAGAACAAGAGACGGCGTTGAGTATCTCGTTCATCGAGGGCTGAGGTTCCCTGGGCCGAGATTTGTCCGCCAACCCAGTCGGTGATTTCGGTTAGACAAACGGTTTTCCCTAACTGGAGTGCTTCATAAGCAGCAGCAGCCCCCGAGAGTCCACCCCCGGCGATGAGCAGGTCACAGGTCTGTTGTCTATCAGCGTCCCGAGGGGGTGTGGCTTGGGAGACAGGGCCAACACTTAGGGCCAGCAGGGGAGTCAGGAGGAGGGAAACAACAGAAAAACGATGCAACATGGCGACGGTGACAATGAAGAATTGATAGTGGATCTTCTGGGTTCAAGGTGATAAGGAAAATTTATGGCAGATTATATCCCTTGCTGTAGGGGCGAACGGCTCGACTATCGCTCGCCGACCATTTTTCGCCCCTACAATTTTGTATTCAATGCAACAAATCACATCATATATACTGAAGACCCTTAACAGTTGACATTTGTCAACTAGAAAACCTTTGACAAGTGTCAGCTAGAAAACCTTTATTTTGTCTTGTTTTTGCTGTTTTGTATGTCTTGAATTGCCAGGTTGTTGCTCTCAAGAACAAGGGCAATGTTAGGGTGATGATTAAAACCTGTAGTATAGCGCCAAGGGGACTGGCTGCGATCGCACCCCAGGGTCGCTTTAAGCAACTGGCACAGTCCCCCAGTCCCAGCCAATCCCCTCTCTGTTCTCTTCTCGTGTCTCTTCCTCTCCTCGTGTCACCGCTCCAGCCGTGACACGCTCCGGCGGCGGCTCTGCCGCCCGAAACTCCCACCCCAAGCAGTGCGTGGCGGCAGTTGGCAATGAGTCCTCCAAATCCTCACTGGCTCTAAGCCGCCACACACCCTACCGTCGCTTCTTACAATAATCTAGTAAAAAAGTCAAGTAAAATTGCAAAACCTTAACTAGATTTAGCCAAACTCAATCATCAGCAACCATAGCAATACATTCGATTTCAACTCGCACATCTTTCGGTAATCGTGCCACCTCAACCGCCGCCCGAGCTGGGGCATTCGCTTCCTCAAAATACTGAGAATAGACCCCATTCATATCACTAAACTCATTCATATCTGCCAGAAAAACTGTTGTTTTTACTACATCAGAAAAACTCGCTCCAGCTGCCGTCAAAATTGCCAGAAGATTCTCTAGGACTTGTTGAGTTTGTCCCTTGATATCCCCAGTCGCTACCAGTTCACCTTGGGCATTGAGGGGAATTTGTCCCGCCACAAACAGGAGTTTGCCCGTAGCGAGGACAGCTTGATTATAGGGGCCAACGGGAGCGGGGGCCTGGTCGGTACGGATAATCTGACGCATTCAGAGTACAGGTAAAGGGTTGAACTTGTGCGACCCTATTTTATAGCTGAACCTGCCCTCAACCAAGCTGATGAACGAGTTGCGCCATAATATCATTACCCGAGATTGGGTGATTATCGCCACCGATCGCGCCCATCGCCCCGATGAGTTTAACCAACAGCGGTCAGTCCCGGCGGATTTACCCCCCTATCGCGAGGATTGTCCTTTCTGCGCCGGAAATGAAGCCCGCACCGGGGTCGAAACTGCGATTCTCTCAGATCGTCGCGGCTGGCGAGTGCGGGCGGTATTAAACAAATATCCCGCCTTGTCCCCCGACGGGGAGGTGGTGCGACAGCGGGGCCATATCTATCGTTCTCTGACAGCAGTGGGCATCCATGAAGTCATTATCGAACATCCGCGCCATAATGTGACCCTGGCCTGGCTCTCCCTGACAGATATCGCCGATGTGCTACGGATGTATCGGGAACGCTATCGTCACCTACGCAAAGATCCGAGAATTTCCACTATTGTCATCTTCAAAAACCATGGCCGAGGCGCGGGAACCTCCCTCGAACATCCTCACTCCCAGATTGCGGCGACTCCCATTGTGCCAAATCAACTGCGGCTGCGAACCCAGGAGGCGATTCGTTATTTTGACGATTGGGGGGAATGTATTTTTTGTCGAACGTTAGCCGAAGAATTGGCGGCGGGCGATCGCATTGTCTGTGAAAACAAGCATTTCGTCGCCTTTATCCCCTACGCCGCCCTCTCCCCCTTCCATCTCTGGATTTTTCCCCGCCGCCATGCCTCCTCCTTTGAAGATATCCTAGACGAAGAGATTGAGAATTTAGCTTCTCGGCGGGAAGCCCCGCG
>CAZXWM010000224.1:0-6950 GCA_964644215.1 uncultured Phormidium sp. | reverse complement strand
TTGGCCATCTGACAGACTTCCCGATGCAGTTGCGCGTAGGTGAGGGTGCGGGAGTCTCCGGGTTCCCCTTCCCAAATTAGGGCCGCCTTATTTTTGCGCCAGGTGGTGAGGTGGCGATCGAGGCAGTTATGAGAGATATTGAGTTTCCCACCGACAAACCATTTCGCCGTAGGGGGGTTCCAATCGAGAACCTGATCCCATTTCTCGAACCACTCCAGTTCCTTCTCGGCTAAATCGCCCCAGAAGCCTTCTGGATCAGCCGCAGCGGCATCATACAGGGCCTCATAGTCCTCCATGCTTTTGATGCGGGCTTGAGCCGAAAACTCAGCCGAGGGAGGAAAACTGCGCTTTTCATGCAGGATCGATTCAATGGTGGGTTGAGACATGGTTAAAAAAAACGATGATTAACAGTTTATTTGTATCCAGGCGAACAGACACAAGAACTTCTATTTTGCCTTGAGATGCGATCGCCCGAGAAGCGGTTGTTAAATCAGTTAATAGTCAGTGGCGGTATCAGCGGCAATTTGCCCCAAAACACAGGTATTCCGTCCCTGTTCCTTCGCTTCATACAAGGCACAATCGGCCGCCTGGATCAGTTGATGGGGCGTATGACTGAGCTTCGGGGTGAGATTGGCGACTCCACAACTGAGCGTAACATAGGGGGCCACAGCCGAAGTTTTATGGGATAAGCGCAAACAACTGACGTTCTCATTCATCCGCTGCGCCACATTCAGCGCGTCCATGAGCGTCGTATCCGGCAGAATAATGGCAAATTCCTCACCGCCATAACGAGCCACCACATCTCCCTTGCGGACCGATTGCGCCAGGGTTTGGGCAATTTTCTGTAAACAGTCATCCCCTTGACGATGGCCGTAAGTATCGTTGTAGGGTTTGAAATAGTCCACGTCACAGAGAATGATCGAAATGGGTTGTTGGCGACGTAGACTCAACCCCCAAGCGCGATCGAGATATAAATCAAAATAACGGCGGTTTGCCAGTTGAGTGAGACCATCACAGGTGGCTAGTTTTTGCAGACGATGGATTCTATGCAAACTAATCACAAAACTGGCCGTCAATCCAGCGGCGAGGGGAGAGATCACCGGAACCCAGAGGCCATTGAGGAAGGCCAGATAGCCAACGGTGGGGGGAATCAGACAGAGTCCCACCAGATACAGCAGTAGCAGACTCCAGGCGGGAGAGGTATGGCTGCGAAACTGGCTGGTTTGCCACCAGTACCAACTTATCAATGTCCCGGCGGCGGCCCAACTGATGACCCAAAGCCATTCTAGGGCCGGACTCGGGACGCGAATAATTTTACGGCCATCAAGGGCCGCACTCACCAGTTGACTGGTGAGATTGGCGTGAATCACCAGACTCGACATTTGCGTGTCGCGATCGCGCGTCCAGTTACTGTAGGGGGTGTTGTAGCTTTCCTTGAGACTCGGGGCCACCGGGCCAATAATGACAATGCGATCGCGCAACAGATCCTCGGGAACCTCGCCGCTTAGCACCTCGGTCATCGAGACGCTCTCAAAGTTCTCTCGGGGGCCACGATAGTTAAGAATAATTTGATAGCCGCCGTCATCAATCTGAGCATAACCGCCATCATTCTTACGCAGAGATTCAATCAGGGTTTTGCCCAACTGGACGCGACTGGTTCCCGGTGCATCCGCTTCAATGGACACCTGTTCTTGTTGCAAATACATCAGGGCCAAGGCGGCGGCGAAACTATTGCGAATGTTACCGTCATCGCCGCGAACTGAGACCAAGGCCCGACGAATCACCCCATCGGGGTCCATGACCATATCTGCTAACCCTACCTGATTGAGCTGTCGCAAAATCGGCGGCGGCGGCACCGGCTGGCCCACATACTTTTCCATGCCGATCAGGTTCGGGGTACTTGCTAACACCTCCGAGAGGCGATCGCTCCCCGGCGCGATGGGAACATCCCGATACAGATGCAGTCCTAGGACACGAGGCTGCTGCGATCGCACCCGTTCGAGTAAGACCGCCAGTCCCTGATCAGACATGGGCCATTGCCCGGCTTCTTCGATATCATCCTCATCAATGGTAATTAAGACAATACGAGGATCGGGGGCTTCGAGGGGGCGATATTGAATATAGCGATCTAACATCGCCGCTTCAAACATTTGAAACAGTCCCCCAGTCGTCGCCGCCAGGACGACACCGGTTGTGCCAAAAATCGACCCCAGTCTGGCTCGCCATTGCCGTAATCGGTCTCGAACGGGGGAACTGCTGCACATAGATTCAGATTGCCCCGTTTGATTGCGAAAACGGGGAGGCACGATCAGCATAGAGATTGTCCGTAGATGAAGTCTGATGATCGAGAATGAAGCAGGGGGCGATCGCCTCCCCGGTTGATATCCGTTTCTCCAGTGTAGTTGTTTTTTTTGGGCTGAAAATCCAGGTCAGCGCCGCTGAGTGCAACGGAACCCATCCTGACTCCTCTGCAAGTCTTATGTCTTGTTTAGCAGCCATGACCGCCGGTTCCCCGGAACGGTTCGCCAGAGGAGAACGCGAACCGGCCGGCCCGCGTTCTCCTCTCAGCGTCGACTAGATCCGTGAACGGATCGCTTAGCCGACCGTGTCTTGGGGTTGACCCTCATTATCATCTCTCGGCTCAAACACCTCCGCCGCGCTGTGAGCGTCAGATGGACTCTCATAGAGAACCGGGGTTAGAGGTTCGAGGCGAAGCCGTGAACTGAGGCTGAGATCGGCACTTATGACCCCGCTGATTGCGGTCAATAGCAAAATACTGAAACCCAGAACAGGTCGAGAAACCCAATGTGTCTTAACCATAATCGATGCACCCTGATGACGATTGGCGAGCTACGCCATTTGCTACTTCCATTGTCTTGGAATCGGGAGCATCCTGTCATCCGTTAAATTGCGTAAATTGAGGAAATCGAGGCAAAAACCTATCTAAAATGAGGGGAGAAACCCCTCACTCGGGTTTAGCGAAGCTTCAGTAACAGCAATTTTGCCCAGGTTCCTAGAGGGTATTGTCATCATCTGGAGACGGAACGGCAGACTCCCGCTGAATTGGCTGACAGGGTTCAATGTCAAAACAGTCCAAATCGGGATATGACGACTTAGCTTCTGATAACCCTATAAGATAGGGTGAAACCGGCGATCGCCGGTTTCACGGTAGCTCGATTCTAGTCTGCGGATTTGATCACTATCCCAGTTTGAGGCGGCCAGCTAGGCCCGATAAAACGCACTGTTCTAACACCTCTTAAACACCGGCTTACTCATCTTCAACAATGGCGGTGCGATCGAGCAAGAGTAAGTTTCTCAGATGGTCTGTGTCGAGATCCGACAGCCAGGATTCCCCAGAACTGACGACTTGTTCAGCTAGAGCTTGTTTACTCTCGATAAGGTCATGAATTTTTTCTTCGAGGGTTCCTTGACTGACAAATTTATGAACCTGAACATTGCGAGTTTGGCCAATACGAAATACGCGATCCGTGGCTTGATTTTCGACAGCGGGATTCCACCAGCGATCGACATGAAACACATGGTTAGCGCGGGTGAGATTCAACCCCGTTCCCCCAGCTTTCAGGGAGAGAATGAAGATGCGAGGTGCTTGGGGATCGTCTTGGAACCGTTCCACCATTTCCTCCCGTTGGGCTTTGCGGGTTGCCCCATAGAGGAAGAACACTTCACTACCAAGCCGTTGTTCTAAATGGGTTTTTAAGACTTTACCCCATTCCGCAAATTGGCTAAAAATCAAGGCGCGATCGCCCTCAGCAATCAGTTCATCTAGGAGTTCTTCAAGTCGCTGCACTTTGCCAGAATCCTGACTCATTTTTTGCAGAATATCGGCTTTACTTTTTTTATTTTTTAATCCCAACAATTGAGGATGATTGCAAACTTGTTTGAGTTGAGTCAACAAGCCCAAAATCAAACCCCGTCGTTGAATCCCCTGCGCCGATTCAATCTCCGCCAGCGAGGCTTGTACCAACTCTTGATAGCGCTTTGCTTGAACCGGGGTGAGAGGACAAAACTCTGTCATCTCTTGTTTTTCGGGCAAATCTTGAATAATATCCTTATCCGTTTTTAGACGGCGCAAAATAAAAGGCTGAACCAGCGATCGCAGCGTATTCAGAGAGTCCGTATCGCCATAGCGCTCAATGGGAATAGCAAAGCGACGTTTAAAAAAGCCATGATCTCCCAAATAGCCCGGATTCAAAACATCAAGAATAGACCAAAGCTCCGCCAGTCGATTTTCCACCGGCGTTCCAGTTAGCGCCATCCGAAACTCACTATTGAGTTGTCGTACCGCCTGAGCTTGTTTAGCTTGATGATTTTTAATATTTTGCGCTTCATCTAAGACTAAAACTCGCCAAGAGATGCGTTTCAACAGCTTTAAATCTCGATAGACCAGAGCATAACTGGTCACTAAAATATCCTGCTGTTTAGCCATAGAAACAAACGAATTGCCCTTGGCCCGTTTAGCCCCATGATGCACTTGAACCGACAGAGACGGACCAAACTTCCTCACTTCCCGCTCCCAATTTCCTAACACCGACGTCGGACAAACCAATAACACCGGGCCAGTCAACGCCTCCTGGGCCTGTAAATGTTGCAAAAAGGCGATCGTTTGGATGGTTTTCCCCAACCCCATATCATCAGCCAAACAAGCTCCCAAGCCCCAACGCTCCAGAAACGCCAGCCAACCGACTCCTCGGGCTTGGTAAGGCCGCAACTGGCCCACAAAGGAGTCTGGAGCCGGCAGGGGTTCTAGGGTTCGTTTCCCCGTTAGAGTGTCCATCAACTCCTGCATCGCGCCGCTGGCTTCAAACTCCACCACCGGCAGTTTACCTAGGGTTTGGGTATCTCCCATACTGATGCGCAGGGCATCTTCAAACGAAAGAGACAACTCTCCCTGACGATTAGTGAAAAACTCTTGCGCTGCCCGCACATCAGCTACCCGTAACTCCACCCATTCCCCATCGACTTCAACCAGAGGACTTCCCTGAGTGGTGAGATGGTCAAATTCAGCCTTAGAGATGGTTTTACCGCCGAGACTTAACTGCCATTGGAAGTTGAGTAACCCTTGCAGACCGAGCGTTTGTCCCGGTTTCGGGGCTTCAGCCCGCACTTGTAGGCCCATGCGTCCTGAGGGGCGATCGAGACTCTCTAAACTCGGTGGCAAAATCACCCCCAATCCCGTTTCCTGAAGCCGCAAACGCACAGTTTTGAGAAATTCATAGGCCTGAATGCCATCGAGGGTACAGCGTTCAGGACGGGAGGTTTGCAAGCTGGCTTCGAGGGTGGGATAGAGTCGTGAGGCCAGGCCCAGACCACTGAGAAGGGTTTCTTGAGGGCGGTTGATGCTATGGCCGCCGAGGCTGAGCTGATCGACCGGATGACTCCAGATGGTGGCTGCCGAGACCGTCAAGCTGGGGTCATACACCGCTTGCAGGAGAAATTCTAAGCACCAGGGGTCGCCGCTTTGCTGGGGTGGCTCTAGGCGTAGGGCGGTGCGAAATTGATTTTTGCCCAATACCGCCGATTCTACGGGAGCGAGCCAGGTGTTGAGGGTGCTGGCCAGGGGCTCGGCTTGTTTGAGGCTGAGATTGAGGTTGGGGTTGCGGCGGGTTAGGGCGGCGAACCACTCGTTGAGCAGTGGGGGGACAGGAGTATCGGTGGGTTTGGTTCGGCTCTGACGCACTTGCGCATCAACGATCGCATTGAGGAAACTGCGAATCAGGGACTCGGGGGTGGGGTGACTGGTCTCGGGGTCCAGGGCTGGCGGAGCGATCGCACGACAGACATCGGGAAAATGTTGAGCGAAGCGGTAGAGGCGATCGCTATCGCGAGGGCTATCGAGTAGGAGTTGCCAGCGGGCTTCGAGATGACCATCGGGACAGATGACAAATCCTGGGACAAATTTACCCCGAGCCAGTAAATCCAGACTCCAACGGCTGAGATGTTGCCACAGTTTCAAATCGGGACCGATAACAGGTTGTTTCCCCTCTGTTTCGGCCACAGCTAGGGGCAGTTGACGCAACAAGTCTAAGGTTTGCTCAGGTCCTAAGCGTCGGCCCGAGACGCGCCAGGGATGTAGACTCACGGCTGAGCCATCGGAGAGGGGACGGGCCGAATGTAGAGGACGTAGCTGGCCGCTGTCATCGGGGACTGTGGGCAGTTGTAAGAGCTGCTCGTCTGGGGGAGCGTCGGCGGCGAGATTGAGCTGGTGCTGCTGTAGAGTTTGCTGGAGTTCGTCGGGGCTGAGGGCGAAGGGATGGGCGGCGCTCGTTGTCGTCTCGTCGGCTGGGTTGACCTCGGGAACCAGACGCCGCCAGGTTTCTCCCCAGAGGAAAAAGTGATTATCGTTGAGGAGCCAGCTCCCGTGTAAAACTGCCATGGTGATAGGGGTGCGATCGCGCGGTGAACGAGTGGATAGGGCTAGATCATTGAATTGGGATGACTGTGGATCATCGCCAACAGACCGATCGCCTTGGGGGACAGGTCTGAGGGATACTAGCGCTTTGTCGCCGTCCCAGATTATGCTACTGCCCCACGGCGGTATTTTCTAGAGCCGCTGCTAGATTTCTCTGGGCGTTTGTCAGGATAGTCTGGGGCTAAGAGGGTATGGCTAAGCCACAGAGTCTATCTGACATCTCCAAAATTCCTGTGTAAGATTGGAGCGACAGAGCCGGGGAGCAATGGGGCGATCGCCCCAGCGCGTCAGCTTGGATCTCTTTGGTTGTTCAGAGGCAATTTTGCATGAAAGCCCTTACCGTGTTGGGGACAACATCTCAGGCTGGAAAATCGATTCTCACAACGGCGATTTGTCGCCTACTCTCCCGTCAAGGAATTCGCATTGCTCCCTTTAAAGGCGTGAGTATCGGCCAGCAAGCGTATCTGTCCGAAATTGGCGGTCAGATGAGTTATGCTCAGGCCCTACAGGCTTGGGCGGC
>CAZXWM010000223.1:0-6951 GCA_964644215.1 uncultured Phormidium sp. | reverse complement strand
CCTATTATGAGCCGGAACCCTATTATGAGCCGGAACCCTATTATGAGCCGGAACCCTATTATGAGCCGGAACCCTATTATGAGCCGGAACCGAACTATGCGGCTCCCGAACCCTACTACGAAGCTCCTCCTGAGAAGAAAATTATCTACTAATCCTGTTTTCCTGACCTAACAAACCCCTTCGCGATCGCACGGGTTCCCGAGTCCAGTGCGATCGCCGAACGATGTCATGACTGATACCGATGTTCCATTAACCCTTCTCTTGATTGAAGCTGACGAAGTGGTCCGTTTAGGACTGCGAACCTGGTTAAGCCAACAGCCTGGCGTCATCTCAGTCTTCGATACCAACACCCCCGCTCAAGCTCAATCCATCTTAGAAGACCATCAAGTTGATGTCATCCTAGTTGGAGACTTCACCGCTGGCCTGCGCCTGGCCAAAGATCTAGAGCCAACCCCTCCCCAGTCGCCGATTCCAATTTTGTTGTGGTGTTCGCCCCTGACTGTGGCTCAACTCAGCCTAGCCCGACGCTCGGGACTAGGGGGCTATTGTGCCAAAGGAACCCCACCGCGAGAACTCTTTGAAGCCGTGCAAGGCGTACTGGCGGGAGAACTCACCTGGCAAGCCCCGGCCCGCATTGATCCTCACTCGACGGTCAGCAATACCCCGCCCGCCTCCGCTCAAGCTGAATCTCGGGTTCCCGGAGTTGAGTACATCAACCGCGAACAAGAGCAAATCGAACGCTGGCTCGAAGATCCTAACCTCACCCTAATTCAACGCATTATCCTCAAAGGACGACAGCGAGAACTCACCGCTGCTCGCTGGCTGGTTTGTCAACTGCGATCGCCTCGTCCCGCCTCCCCCTCACGGCCCACTCGCGCCCCAAGCGAGTCCTCCACATCGGCCGCCAGCGCCTTAACGGTTGCCAAACCGGGTTCTCTCACCTCCGCGAACTTAGCCAGCGAGGACATCGAAAGCCTGCTCCTCGATGCCATTTTCAGCAAACTGCAACCCCCCCTGCGGAATCTCAGCGAGATTCCCCTAGAAATTGACATTTTGCGCCCCGAAAAACGGCGACAACTTCTCCTGGCCGCCTTACGGGTGTTTCAAAATCTCCTCAGTGAACTCCGTCACTCTGACATTACCCCAGAGCGGCTTCTCGAACGTCGCGATCGCCTCGCGATCGATCTTTGGCGAGGAACAAGCCAAGAATTTTTTGGACGCTATTACACCCTCAACTTCAACGGTGAATCCCTCGAACTCGTCGATCTCCTGCTCCAACAAGCCGACGTTGTGCAAGCCGCGATTCTCGACAAAATCCCCCTGCTCCCCGAACTGCTCTCACATCTGCTTTTCCAAACTCCCCTAGCCGTCGATGACCTTAGCTATGAGTTTGGCAGTCCTGAAGCGACTCTGCGGGCTGAATATCTACTGCATAACCTTCTGATCGCCGTTGCTAACGGAGTGATTCAACCCCTACTCGATCAAGTCACGGGTATCGAAACCATTGAACGGCAATTTTACGATCGCCAATTCCTCTCAACCCGAGATATCGAACGACTCCGCAACGATTTATCCTGGAAATATCGCTGGGAAATCTATCTCGAAGAACCTCGGGCTATTTACGAAAGCCGCTTCTGGCTCTTTGTCTTCACGGAACGGGGGATTAAGCGCACGACCATTTACGCCCATCGCCGGGAAGAGTTTTTAGCGCTCTCGGGGGTTCGTCAAGCGGTGACGCTGGTTCTCGAAGGACGAGACGCTCTAGCTCCCCGCCTACGCTCAGTGGTGAGTTGGGTTGGCAATGGCTTTGTGTATGTGTTAACCCAAGTCCTCGGACGAGGGTTAGGCCTGGTTGGACGAGGTATTCTAGAAAATCTCGGCAATAGTAAAACACGCACCTCTCGCCCTCGGACTAGCTCCAACCCCCATAACTCGGAGTGAAACCTTAAGAACTGCGTTGTTGTGCCAAATCGCGAATCAGGGGCGTTTTCGTGCGGATGTAATCATCCAAAAGCCGCAGATCACGACTGTCTAGGGCTAGGCTTTGTTGCAGTTGTTTGAGAAGCCATTGGCACAAACTTGCATCATCTAAGCTGAGGATCAGGTTAGCCTGAGTCCGCTCGACGATTGACCAAAGTTGACGAAGTAAGATGGGAGTCACGGATACCTCCTGGAGTTCAAGTCAGAGAGTTAAAGTCAGAACAACCCAGATGGCCTGGGTCTTGTTGTCTTGAGGCAGGTTGCAGTTAAATGTTAGACCCGAGTTAGATGTGGGCAACTGACGTTTGCAACTCATATTACAGCATAGCGTCTTTTTTTAATGGAACAAGACGTGAGTCCAGTTGTAAAAAAACTTTGATCTTAAAGCTGATATTCTCATAAAACCTTACTCATAATCCCCAGGATTTCCCCAGCTAGATCCCCAAGTTTTTTGAGAAAAGTCCAGTCATTTCAAGAACTCTGTGGATTTGACTGAGTCTAAATTTGCCAGCGGTAACGGTCTCATTTTCGGAGAAATCGTGCCTAAATAAATCCGTATTCCTGCGGATTTATTGTTAAATTTAGTAACATATTGCCTGAGCAATGACTCAGAAAACAGTTCACCGCCTGGGGGGCCGACCACGATCGCCGCACTATAACCCGGCTCAAGCGATAACCGTTGGGCCTCAGCGGCGGGGCGGTGGCCCTCCTCGCCGAACTTCCCGTCTCTCGCCACATCTGACTCACTCCAGCAGCGCCAGAGCGCTCGGCGATCGCCCTCAATCGCCCTCTCATCAACCAGCACCCGAGATAACGCCCCTAATCCTTCTCCTGTCGCCTTCAAATAGGCCTCTTTCGCGGTCCAATAGTCAAAAAAGAGCTGTTCTTGTTGAGTCGGGGGTAACGCCTCCAGCGTCGCCAACTCCGAGGGCTGAAAAAAGCGGCGAGCGAGGGACAACACCGGCGCAGATCGATGAGCTTCGACATCAATGCCGAGGGGGCGATCGCGACAGAACGCCAACAACGCCCAATCCCCCGAATGAGAGAGATTAAACAGAATCGGACATCCCGAGAGAAACGGTTTTCGGGTGGGAGTGAACTCAAAGTCCCAGGCGCGAGGATCTCGCTCAAGATAAACCCCCAACAGTCGTCGCAACCAACAGCGCGTTAAAACAAAGCGCTGGCGGTCTTGAGGACGACGATAGCGCCTCGCTCGGTCTTGTTCGGCGATGGTCAACCCAGACTCATCCCCAGCCTCTTGGGGCCAATCCTTCAGATGCAGCCGCCAAACCCAAACCTGCTGACTCAGCAGAGGCGGAACAGCCGGCCAATCCGACCAAGATTGAGTACAAAGTGACGTCATCCTTCGGTTTCCCCGATAGTGAAACTACGATCAACCCGACTACGGTTTCCCCTAATGGCAGTCTCTTGAGGGGACTGTACCATGAGAAACAAGATGCCCAAGCAGCCAGTACCTAGGCTGAATGCCCTTGAAACCGTCCCCATCTAGGTTCGGAAAATACCCCTTCAAGGGAAGTGCCTCAGCCATTCAGTATAGAGACAGACATCGGAGTCTATCGGCGAGAGTTTAACAGAATTCGAGCCAATCCGATTTGAACCCTGGCTCCCTTGGAGACCGAGTTGGCGCGATCGCACTCCCCCAAACGCGCGACCCCAGCTAACGGCAACCCCCAAGCAAATGCTTGGCTCACCGCGCATTATTTTTTTGTAGATAACTAGAACTTAGGAGACTTATGGCTAAAGTCGTTGGAATCGACCTCGGAACCACCAACTCTTGTGTTGCGGTCATGGAGGGGGGGAAACCCACCGTTATCGCGAACGCCGAAGGGTTTCGCACCACCCCATCCGTTGTGGCTTATGCGAAAAACGGCGATCGCCTCGTGGGTCAGATCGCCAAACGCCAAGCGGTCATGAACCCCACCAACACCTTCTACTCCGTCAAACGCTTTATCGGTCGCCGTCATGACGAAGTAACCCACGAAACCACTGAGGTTCCCTACAAAGTCCTCAACGTCAACGGGAGCGTCAAACTAGACTGTCCCCAAGCCGGAAAGCAATTCGCCCCGGAAGAAATCTCGGCCCAAGTGCTGCGGAAACTCGCTGAAGATGCCAGCAAGTACCTCGGCGAAACCGTCACCCAAGCCGTCATCACCGTTCCGGCTTACTTTAATGACTCCCAGCGTCAAGCTACAAAAGATGCTGGGAAAATTGCTGGCTTAGAAGTCCTACGGATTATCAACGAGCCAACCGCCGCCTCGTTAGCCTATGGACTCGATAAAAAAAGTAACGAAACCATCCTCGTCTTTGACCTCGGTGGCGGCACCTTCGACGTCTCCATCCTCGAAGTCGGCGACGGCGTCTTTGAAGTGATGGCCACCTCCGGTGACACTCACCTCGGTGGGGATGACTTCGATAAACAAATCGTCGATTACATCGCCGCTGAATTTGAGAAATCCGAAGGGATTGACCTACGCAAAGACAAACAAGCTCTGCAACGGCTCACCGAAGCCGCTGAGAAGGCCAAAATCGAACTCTCTAGCGTCAGCCAAGCGGAAATCAACCTGCCCTTTATTACCGCCACCCAAGACGGACCGAAGCACGTCGATATGACCCTGACGCGGGCCAAGTTTGAAGAAATTTGTGCCAGTCTCATCGACCGTTGCCGTATCCCCGTTGAGAATGCCATCAAAGATGCCAAACTCAGCAAAACGGATATTAATGAGGTCGTTCTCGTCGGTGGTTCAACCCGGATTCCGGCCATTCAACAACTGGTTGAGAAGGTTCTCGGTAAAGCCCCCAACCAAAGCGTCAACCCTGACGAAGTGGTCGCCACTGGTGCAGCCATTCAAGGCGGTGTCTTGGCCGGGGAAGTCAAAGATATCCTACTGTTGGATGTCACCCCCCTCTCCTTGGGGGTCGAAACCCTCGGCGGCGTGATGACCAAACTCATCCCCCGCAACACCACGATTCCCACCAAGAAGTCGGAAACCTTCTCCACGGCGGTCGATGGCCAAACCAATGTGGAAATCCATGTCCTACAAGGGGAACGGGAATTTTCCAAAGATAATAAGAGCTTGGGAACTTTCCGTCTCGATGGGATTCCGGCCGCGCCTCGGGGTGTGCCTCAAATTGAAGTCACCTTCGATATCGACGCCAACGGCATTCTCAATGTTACGGCCAAAGATAAAGGCTCGGGTAAAGAGCAATCGATTAGCATCACCGGTGCGTCGACTCTCTCGGACAACGAGGTCGACAACATGGTCAAGGATGCTGAAGCTAATGCGGAGGAAGACCGCAAACGTCGCGAACGTATCGACAAGAAAAACCAAGCTGATACTTTGGCCTATCAAGCTGAGAAGCAAATCGAAGACCTCGGCGACAAAGTCCCGGCTGATGACAAGAGCAAAATTGAAGGTCTGATTGCGGAACTTAAGGACGCTCTCGGTCAAGATGATGACGCGGCGATTGAGTCGAAAATGGAAGAGTTGCAACAAGCACTCTACGCCGTTAGCACCAATCTCTATCAACAGGCGGGTGGCGATGCCGCCGGTGCTGAAGCCGGTGCGGCTCCTGGAGCCGGTGCGCCTCCTGAGTCTGGCAATGATGGCGGTGATGATGTCATCGATGCTGAGTTCTCGGAAACGGATAACAAGTAGTTCATGATTGACGGTGAACGATTGACGGTGAACGATTGACTGTGAATGATTGACAGTTAACGGTTAAGCGTTGACAGTGATTAAGGGTGATCCTCTAGGGTCACCCTTTTTGGTCTACTGTTGATGAGGGCGTTGTCTGAGTCCCGATTTGAGGTAGATTGTTAATGGTTCACGGTTTAAGTGTTATGCGAGTTTTAGTCATTGGTGGAACCCGGTTTATTGGGGTGTATTTGACTCGGGAGTTAGTGGCGGCGGGTCATGAGGTGGTGTTGTTTAATCGGGGTAATCATCCGGCTCCTGTGGCGGGAGTGGGGCAGATTACCGGCGATCGCACGGACGCAGAACAACTCCGAGAAACCCTCGCAGGAGAGTCGTTTGATGCCATTTTCGACAACACCGGGCGCAAGCTTAGTGATACTCAACCCTTAGCCGATTTGTTTAAGGGCAAGCTCCAGCATTTTGTCTATGTAAGCTCAGCGGGGGTCTATCTCGAATCTGACCAAATGCCTCATCGGGAAGGGGATGAGCTTGATCCTCAGAGTCGTCATCGTGGCAAGTTTGAGGCGGAAGACTATCTGCTCAAGCAGGGATTGCCGATGACGTCGGTGCGTCCAACTTATATTTATGGTCCAGGGAATTATAACCCGATTGAGGGCTGGTTTTTTGACCGCTTAGTGCGCGATCGCCCCATTCCCATTCCCGGTTCAGGCTTGCAAATCACGCAACTGGGCCATTGTCAGGATTTGGCTAAGGCCATGCTGGCGGTGTTGGGCAATCGTAATGCTGTTGGTGAGGTTTATAATATCTCGGGCGATCGCTATGTCAGCTTTGATGGTCTGGCCCGGGCCTGCGCTGTGGCCATCGGTAAAGATCCCCATCAGGTTAAGTTAGTCCACTATGATCCCAAGGCGTTTGACTTTGGTAAGCGTAAAGCCTTCCCGCTGCGATCGCAGCATTTCTTCTGTAGCATCGGCAAGGCCCTCTCGGAACTGGATTGGGAACCGGAGTTTGATCTAATTTCTGGCTTGCAGGATTCCTACGAGAACGACTATCTCACGGGCCAGGGACAAGAGGCTGAGGTGGACTTCTCCCTCGATGATCAGATTCTAGCTGGGGTCTAAACTCCGCTATGGGAGGGGATTTTAGCGCTCCTCCCAGACCACTAAACCAGAATTCAGAATTTCTTGTCAAAACCCTTGCCAAAGTCAAAATATCCATGCTACGATGGTAAATCGTTAAGGACGCATAGCTCAGTTGGTTAGAGCACCACGTTGACATCGTGGGGGTCACTGGT
>CAZXWM010000222.1:0-6954 GCA_964644215.1 uncultured Phormidium sp. | reverse complement strand
CAGACGGGATCGGCGAAACCAATATGAGCGACGAGTCCCTCAGCAAAAAACGTCGCGGTGCGATGTTGAGTGCGATCGATAAACTGATCGGGAACGACCATGTCTAGGGGTTTGATGGCTTCGGCCAGAGATCCCACGGCTGAGGCGGAAATGAGGTATTGTACGCCAAGCTGTTTGAAGGCATGGATATTGGCTCGGAAGGGAAGTTCTGAAGGAGACAGATGATGATGCCGTCCATGTCGCGCTAAGAAGGCGACGGGAACGCCCTGTAAGGTTCCGGTCACGATCGCATCGGAGGGCGCTCCAAAGGGGGTGTCAAGCTGATGTTCTTGGCGGTTTTCGAGGTCATCCATTTGGTAGAGTCCACTACCGCCAATGATGCCGATGGCAAGATCCGTCATGGTGTTTAAGGATGGAAGGGGCGTTTTGCAGATTAGGGGTTATTTGGCGGTTATGGCAATGGCGATCGCCCCAGTTAGGAGTCCTAAGGCGCCCGAAAAGGCCATCAGGGTTCCCAGGGGAATGGGGACCGAGGCCCAGACGAGAAACTGCACTGAGGTGGCGCTGGCGTTCTGGACGGCCAACATGGCGATCGCGACCACCCACAGGGCAATCAGGCTAGAAATTAACAGCAGGGAAACACGAGTCATACTAGGGAAAGGGAGTTCGAACGATTAATGAGCATGAACAGGGGACAAGGGTTCAGGGTTTGAGACAACGTTTGAGACAAATTTCAGACTCATGGCAGACCCATTTAAGCCAATAAACCACAATCGAAAATGGGCAAACAAAGACAATAAAACCTTTGTCTCAAGACACTTTTACTACTTGAAGTAGTCCTATTTAATGTGACGTTAAATAAGACTTGAGGGGTCACTTCGCTGTAGGCGGGACGGCTTTGGAACCGGTGCTGAGATCTGTCCTTGTAACCGTTCAATCTCTTGTTCCATCTCTTCATTGCGATCCTTGGGTTTTAACCAGTCCGGCCATAAGCCAATCAAAAAGGTTCGTGTCTGAAAACTCGCATTGCGCATCGGTTGTGGGAGAAACCCCCAGCGATCGCCATCGAGGATAAAGAAGATGACGACAAAGATTGTTACCCAGAAACCCACTTTTTTTGCATTCATGGCCAGTAAGCGGAGGTATTTAGCGCCCGCCGATTGTACTGCGTCTTTAGCTTACCGTTTCGGGCGGACGATGTTGAGTCCATGCCTCAAGTCCTTCGAGTTGAGCCGCCAGTTGTAGAACTTGAGCATCCGCACCGGGCTTTCCGACTAATTGTACACTCATGGGCAATCCCCGCTGATCGAAGCCGGCCGGGAGAGAAATGGCCGGCTGGCCTGTGGCGTTGAAAGGAGGACAGGGCATCACCCAGCGGCTGACGGCCTCGAAGGTCTCTTCGGGGCTGTGGTCGGCCCATTCACCGATTTTGATAATTGGATGAGCATAGGTGGGCAAGAGTAAGATATCCCAATCGGCAAAGAACCCAACAATTTGGCGCGAGAGAAAGTGCAGTTGGGCTATGGACTGCCAGAGTTCAGCGGCGGTTCCGGCCTGTTCCATCAGCCAGCGATTAATGGGGCTGAGGGCTTCGGGAGGAACCCCAGTCGCCGCAATGGCGCTGGCAAACACCTGTTGAAAAGGAGCTGCTAAATCGGAAAAATCAGGACAGCCAACCCCGAGTTCATGACCCAAGTGAGCGAGTTGCTCAGCGGTTCTCTCAATGGCGGCTTGACAGTCGGGGTGAATCGGCCAATTGGGAATGTCCTTGGCGACGGCGATTTTCAAACGCGGAGGTGCCGGCTGCGTTTGTTCGAGGAAGGAGGTTTGGGGGTTGGGGAGCCAATAGGGATCTCCGAGAACATAACCGGCCATGACATCCAGCAAAGCCGCCGCATCCCGAACGGTGCGAGTTAGGGAACCGGGTGTGGCCAGTCCCATGAGATGTTCTCCTTCAGGGGCTTGAGAAATGCGCCCTCGGGAGGGTTTGAACCCCACTAAGCCACAACAGCCGGCCGGCCCCCGCACTGAGCCGCCGCCATCGGAGCCATGGGCCAGGGGAGCTAAGCCAGCGGCTACAGCTGCCGCCGCCCCACCACTAGAGCCACCGGGGGTATAGTCGAGATGCCAGGGATTACGGGCTGGGGGGAGGCCCATCGGCTCGGTGAAGGGCATCGAGCCGAGTTCTGAGGTGGCGGTTTTGCCGAGGAGGTTGAACCCGGCCGCTTCAATGGCTTGGACATGGGCGGGGGTATAATCGGCAAGGCGATCGCGCAGGGCGGCTAAGCCACGCATACAGGGCAGTCCAGCGACGGGGGCCAGGTCTTTGATGGGCATGGGAACCCCGAAAAAGGGGGGGAGAGCCGCGCGATCGCCCTGACTCCATTGCTCGTTTTGTTGCTTGGCGGTCTGAATGGCTCGGTCTTCGGCAACGGTAATGTATGCACCGAGGCGATCGTTGTGGTGGGCAATGCGATCGAGATAGAGTTGGGTCAACTCCAAGGGGGAGATCTCCCCAGAGCGAATTAACGCAGCTTGGTCGAGGGCAGAGGAAAAGGCTAAATCTGTAGGGTTCATAACGATGTGATTGAGAGGAACGACAAGGGAACACTTGCCACTCAGTCTATGATCGCCTTGGTTCCCTGTGCCTCAACCTTCTGATACAGTTTCACCGCTGTCCCGTTTAGACTCAAAGTATCCCCATAAATATCAGCTCAACTCAGGCCACGGGCGAGACAGTTGAGAATCTGGCACAGGGCGGCCTTGTTGAATGGTTCAAGCTATGGGGCATTTGATAGAGTAATGGGGAGATGGCTGCCATATGTTTAAGATTGAGCTTACGATTGACATTATGAAACGAACGGTTTTGCTCTCGATCGCTGCGATCGCCTTCCTCGGACTCCCCGAACCCGGCCGCGCCCAAGAGTTTGAAGGCTGCTTTTTAGTCGATGGCCATGGTCAGCTCATCAATTTAGATAATCTCTGTCCGAGTCCCCCCGATTCAGGAGCAGCAGACAGTTCCGTCTCCCCTGGGGCAGCTGCTGGCTCTGACTCTCGGGCGGCGGCCTTGATCGAAGTCCCCATTCAACGCCGCGTCGGTGGTATTCCTGTGGTGGAGGTCAATTTTAACGGCAGTCGTTCCTATGAAATGCTCCTCGACACGGGGGCCAGTGGTACAGTGATTACGGCACAGATGGCCCAGGAATTGAACCTTGGCCGAGCCGGAACCGCTACCATTGATACGGCAAGTCAACGGGGGGTTCAGATGGATATCGGCTATGTGGCCTCGATGGAACTTAATGGAATTGTGCTGCGCAATACCCCCGTAACCATCGCCGAGGGCTTACAACTGGGTTTGTTGGGACAGGACTTTTTGGATGGTTATGATGTCACGATTCGCGAAAATAGCCTGGAATTTGCCCGACGTAATTAGGGCTTTGTTCATTTGGTGAACCAACAATCCCCGTCTCGGCAAGAGCGGGGAGTGTCAACCTAGGGACAGCCCGATGATAGATGGCGATCGCAACCCATCGTCATCGCCGCTCGTCTCCCCTGTTTCCGGGAAACTCTGGCCCACACTGACCCCTATGACGTCAACTAAAAAACAGCCCCAGCGGCGCTTAGCTACGGTATTAGAAGCAATTTTGTATCTGAAAGGACAGGCCCTATCCCTGAGTCAACTGGCCGATTGCGCTGGCTGCGATCGCCGCCAAGTGCAAGAAGCCCTATTAGAGTTGATGGATGATTACGCCCGACGAGATAGCGCCCTGGAAATTGTCGAACTCAAGGGTCAATATAGCCTGCAACTGCGGGAAAGTTTCCAGGATGTCATGTTCGCCCTCGTTCCGGCCGAACTGGGTGTCGGCGCACAACGGACGCTGGCGGCGATCGCCATTAAACAGCCCCTACTTCAATCAGAACTGGTCGAGTTGCGCGGTTCGGGAGCCTATCAACAGGTCAAAGACTTAGTGGAACTCGGCTTAGTCCGCCGCCGCAAATCCGCCGATGGCCGCTCCTATGAACTGCGGCTAACGGACAAATTTCACCAGTATTTTCAACTGCAAGGGAGCGTGCGATCGCTCGATCTCATCGCCAAGGGGTAGAGCGATGGCCTACACTGGAGGGTACAGGTCCATGGTTTGATCCAAGTTTGTTCTAAGGTTCATCCACTGTTGATCCACCGACGTAACTGAGACGCTCATGGTTTTCGACCCAGAAATTTTTGCTCAGATGAGAGAAACTGAGGAAGTTAGTAACCAGCTTTTGGACTATCTTCAACACCAGTCCCCGGATATTTTGGCACGGGTTGCCAAATCAGCCAGTCCAGAAATCCAAGACATCATCTCTCGCAATGTACAAGGACTCGTCGGCGTGCTTCCTTCAGAAGAGTTCAACGTCCATATCTCCACAGACCGCGAAAATATGGCCCGAATGCTGGCCTCGGCCATGATGACCGGCTATTTCCTACGCCAAATGGAACAACGTATGGAACTCGATCAGCAAGTGTCTCAAGTTGACAGCCCAGATCCCGAGGTCCGTCGCCGGGATTAACCCAGTCCCGGCTGACGAGACATGGCTTGAGGACGGACTGAGATGACCCTGGACTCTCCGTTGCGAATCACCTCGATCGCCAGTCGTTGCCCCACCTGCGCCCGTTCGACAGCGGCCTGAACATCCATCGCCCTGTCCATCGTTTCACCATCGATGCGCTCAATAATATCCCCAACTTGCAGTCCTGAGCGGGCCGCCGCCGAGTTGGCTTGAACCCCCATAATTAACACCCCCCGCTCCTGAGTTAGATTCAGGTCAAGCTGGGGGGTTCGTGCTATTTCCTCCTGGATTTCGGGGGTTAGGTCTAACATTTCAATGCCAAGAAAGGGATGTTGGGCTTCTCCTGTAGCAAAGAGCTGTTCGGCGATGCGTTGCGCCGTTTCAATGGGGATAGCAAACCCCAGTCCCTGAGCGTTGGCCCGAATGGCGGTATTGACACCAATCACTTCACCGCGATCATTGAGTAACGGTCCCCCGGAGTTGCCGGGGTTAATGGCCGCGTCGGTTTGAATAAAGCGAACCCGTTTATCACTGATTCCCACCTGGGCGCTCGATCGCCCCGTGGCGCTAATAATCCCCACTGTGACTGTATTATCTAAGCCGAGGGGGTTGCCAATGGCGATCGCCCATTGGCCGGCCACCAACTGTTCTGATGAGCCTAGCCTGGCCGTCGGCAGTTCGGTCGCCGGGATTTTCACAACCGCCACATCGGTTAAGACATCGCGGCCCATAACTCGTCCCTCAAACTCGCGCCCATCTCGTAACGTCACCTCCACCACATCGGTGCCTTCAACCACATGGGCATTGGTGAGAATTTGCCCGTCGGAGGACAAAATAAAGCCTGAGCCAGTCCCCCGTTCAGTCCGTTCTAACGGTTGTGAGGTTTCCGGACCCAAAAAGCGACGAAACAGATGCTCTGGAACAGACTCCCGAATCGGTGAGCGAACGCGGCGGGTGGCGTCGATGCGCACCACGGCTGGCCCCACTTGCTCAGCGGCTCGGGCGATAAAGTTAGGATTGCTATTTAAGTGACCATCAATCTCCTCACTAGACGGCTCCATTTGCCATGGAGTCGGCTGTAAGACTACGGGATCTAGGGTTAAGGCTGAGGCCTGGGTTGACGAGTCCGGGGCCATTCTGCCCGTTTGACGGCTGACAAGCTGACGGCTGACAACCCCACCGATTCCTCCGCCAAGCAGCAAAAGGACGACATACAGGGCCAGTTGTCTCCCGGAAGGCTTCATCATGGCACTAAGGTGTTGACATTTGAAAATAGACAAAGAATAACAGTAAAATCCTCTCAGGATAATGGTTTACTTCGTTATAGTTGTCCTATTTACTATGGCGAAGCTAGAGTGTTTACATCCTGACCTCCATTGTGGCATTTTCAGTTCGCCTTTGGCAAAGATTGCCCCAGGGTATAGGGAGAAATCTGGGGTCAAATCCTTGGGCTTGCCCCAGAAGGGCCTAAAATCAAGGAAACTACTCCTGTCGAAGTTCGTGAATTTTGTGAAGTCTGTTCTTACTCCAGTTTACGCGGCGATCGCAGCCGCTTGGGTCTCTGTTTGGGGCCGGCGGCGATCGCCGCTGTTGCTCGTCGTTGCCCTAAGCACTCTACTCCTGTCGGGATGTGTCCGCTACGATGTGGGGATTCACTTCGACAACCAAACCCACGGCGAAATTGTCCAGGATATTACCCTATCGCAACGATTCGTCAATCTTAGTAGCAGCACCGTTGATCGCTGGACGCAAAGCCTGAAACAGCGGGCGCGATCGCTCCAAGGCTATAGCAAACCCCTCAGCGATCGCCGCTGGCGTGTGGTCATTCCCTTCAATAATGGAGATGACCTGGTTGAGAAATTCGAGAGTTTCTTTAACCCCGTTGAACAGAATGGCCTCACCCCAGAACAAGCCGGGGAAATTCCTGAACTCGAAACCCATCTGAGTCTGAATCAGAAAAACCTGATCTTCGCGATCGCCAACCATCTCAGCTTAGATGTAGATTTGCGGGCCTTGGGAGTCTTATCAAGTGAGGGAAATGTGCTGATTAGTCCCACGGGATTAGTCGATGTTCAGTTTCGCCTGATCACCCCCTGGGGGGCCAACATCAGCTCAGTTGTCGGGACGAATGCACCCACTCTGGACGATAACACCCTGATTTGGTCCTTAGAACCCGGCGAAACCCAACACCTAGAGGCAGATTTCTGGGTTCCTAGCCCCATTGGTATCGGGGCCGTGGTCATCATTGTTCTGGTGGCGATCGCCTCCTATGTCAAAGAAACACTCCTACCGGCATTAGGTATTGGCCGCCGTCCCCGACCAGCCAAACCAGCCGCCACGACCCCAAACTCAGAAACAGCCTCAGAAACAGCCTCAGAAACAGCCTCAGAAACAGCCTCAGAA
>CAZXWM010000221.1:0-6972 GCA_964644215.1 uncultured Phormidium sp. | reverse complement strand
AATGAGAGTAGCGTGTAGGCTAAATTCCGACTAAATAAAGGTCGAGTCCAAAAAGTTATAAAAATACAAGGAATTAGAACAAGAACTCCTAATAGACCAAAGCTACTAAACCCTTGATGGGTAATCAAAGATAAATGAAACGTTCTTGATCCTTGTAAAGCAGCATCTCCAAATACCGGATGGAATAGTGTTTCATAGACTCGCTCTAAAATGTCAAAAAATCCAAGCAACTCATTAATCTTTTCTTTCGGGATAGGCGTTGAGTCGATAAACTCAAATGAGAAACGAACAAGATTGGCTATTCCTCCACGAATCCCGTCTTGATTTTTGTGGAAATCAACAAATTCAGGAGGACCCGACCAACTTCCCCAAATAATATGGTTGTAAATAAACAGCCAAATTTGAGACATAACAGTTAAAGGGACTATTGCCGCTAACCACCAATACCAATTTTGACGAATTTCACTCAACCAAATTTTAATCCCATATTTTTTAACTAAGGATAGCCCATAAAATATCACAAATGGAAGTGCAAATGCCAAAAAAGTTGTTTTAGCAGCCAACCCAAACAGCAGCCCTAATACAAGTAAAAATAGGTTTTTAGATATCGGATATTCCAGGAGCTTATCGACAACCAAAAGACAAAAAATAGCCGCTGACGCAGTGAAAATATTATTCTTGGCTACCCACCCTTGAAAAATCAACTGGGGAATACTTGCTATGGCAAGGAAAACGGCGATCGACAGCCTCTCAGAAGCATATTTCCGAGCTAAAGCATAATTTCCTGTTACAATTGCTAGATAGGCGAGAAAATTAAAAAATCCCCCACCAATATCTGTGTTGAAACGCAAAAAAGCATGAGGCAAAATGTCAGAACCCACAGGAAAAACAGCATGGTGTATCTTGCATACATTAGACAAAAATAGGCTATTTTGGCTCTGGTAAATAAGAATTCTTGGGAAATGGTAGGTTAGTACATCACCAGTGTTTTGAGGAAAAAAGACAGATTTGATACCCAGGTATAGCAAGGGCGTAGCAGTGAGAAAAGATAAACAAGGTCTGGGTGAAATAAATGATATGACTTGCTTTGCTATGGTTGTAATTTTTTGTTTATTAACTAAAATGACCCCAATCATCACAACTGTTAGGGGTATCTCTATAAAAAATGAAGCCTGAGATATATTTAGTAGAAAAGAGAATTGAAAAACAAAAGACAGGCTAATTATAGCTAGATGAATACCAAGGGCAACCGATGTAGACAAGCGATTTTTATAATCGTAAACTAGCAAGACAAAGCCAAGACAAAGCAGGGAGATCTCAACTAAAGAGAAAAGTACCAACAACATAATCTAGTAAGAATAATAAATGAATGACATTTTTGGGCAGGCTTCTTTTATTTGTTGCCTCCATGGTAACCTGTGGGCGACGTTTTTTTGTGGTTTACCTTTTAGGTTATTCGTAGGTGATCTGATAGGCAGACCAACCCTGTTCTAGCATCTGTTGGTGTTGAGCGACGATCGCCTGAGCCTCAGGACGTTCAGCAAGGTTAACCGTCTCACCTGGATCTTCAACATGGTCATATAACATCCGAGCCCAAACAAACCCATCATCATTAGTCCACTCAGTATATCGATAACGATCGCTCTTGACAGAATTTCCCCCATTGTAATAACTGAAAACCGCTTCCTTCCAAGGTAAATTAGGATTTTCTAACAAAGGGACAAAACTACTCCCCTCTAAATGCTCCGGTTTTTCTAACCCAGATAAATCACAGAGGGAGGGATAAATATCCACAAACTCCACTAACGCATCCGTCCGTTGTCCCGCCGGGATTCCTGGCCCTCGAACAATCATCGGCGCGTGTAGCGAGGTTTCAAAGTTAGCGTGTTTGCACCACAAGCCATGTTCCCCAAGTTGCCAGCCATGGTCTCCCCAGAGAATGACAATAGTATTATCCGTGAGTTCCAGGCGATCGAGGGCATCGAGAATCTGCCCCACGAGCGCATCAGCATAACTGGTGGCGGCGTAATAGCCATGAATCAGATCCAGGGCCATCTCATCCGATAGAGGACCCTCAGCGGGAACCCCATAGTAATTGCGCAGTTCTCCCCAATTATGCAACGCCGCATCGGGCGCACCAGCAGGACGAAAGGGGTTATCCGCAAGACTGAGATTTTCCCGTTGATAGAGGTCCCAATAGGGGGTTGGGGAGTTAAACGGGAGATGAGGGCGAAAGAGTCCAGTCGCCAAAAAGAAGGGCGCGTGACCGTCTTGGAGGCGTTCCAAGGTGCGGACGGTGCGATCGGCGATTTGTCCATCGGTGTAAATGTTATCCGCCACATTGGCCATTTCAAACGGAGGTCCGTAGGTTCCATCGTGAGCCTCTACAATCGCCCGGTTTTCTGGCGTGACATAGGATTCTAGCCCCCACATCCCTCGAGGTCGCCAGGGGTCTTCGAGCCAACTGTCCGCGTCGTCTTGAATGACGTGATAGATTTTGCCGTAGGAAATCGTCCGATAGCCCTTGTTCTTGAACCAGAGGGGTAAACTGGGTTCATTGGGCATATCCTCGTCTTTACGGGCTTGATAATCACTACCGAAACGGGTTGGGGTGGCTCTAGCCCCAGCCAGGGTACTGGCCCGAGAAGCCCCACAGATGGGAACTTGGCAATAGGCCCGTTCAAATAGGGTTCCCTCAGCGGCCAGGCGATCAATATTCGGGGAAACCATCTCACTGCGTCCATAGCAGTTCAGTTGTGGACGTAGATCATCGATGAGTAAGACGAGAACATTGGGGTAGTTAGCACGACCAATACGACCTCGATTCTGGTTATGAGACGTACGGCGATCGCCACAACCATGCAGAAGATTAGCCCCGGCACCAACAGCCGTTGCTGCAACCAGTCCATTCACTAAACGACGACGGGTAATCATAGACCTCGATTTAACCTCCCTCAGAACGGTAGAACGAGTTAGATGCCAAGATTGAACGACTCCATGGCATTTTTATGAGATAGTCTAGCATTTCAGGCCAGAAGTCTTGCGACTAAGGTGGTAAGACTTCAAAAATAATGGTTTCTTCTTGATTTTTATCAAACCGTAACCGTTCTCTTAACTGTGTTCCGGGAGTTTGGCATTGTTCACCCACGCAGAGGACATAGTCTAGGGGGGTTGAGAGGGTTAACATCGCATCTTCGAGAGTATCAAATTTTTCCACCGGTTCGCTCCGCTGCTCTAACTCATCCATACAGATCGACTCAAATTCAACTTGAGGTATATGCAAAAAGTAGTAATGCAATCGAGTTAGATTTTGGCTGAAAAAGCCAACTCGACTTCCTTGTGGGAAAAACTCTGCCAGAGTTTTTAGTCGTTCATCTCCATAAAATTTGTTGGCGGAATAGAGGCGATCGCGCCCCCAATTACTTTGTACCCAATAACTATCTCGAATACTTAACCGCCGAGGATTATGGCTATTGAATACTGGCAAATCTTGTTCATACAAGCAAACATAAACAAGAATCAAGATAGAAGCAAGTGATGTTCCCAAAAACAAGAACTTTTTACCAGTTTCGTTAATCGTTAATCTGGCAAAAAAGTTAGAAACACAAATTCCAGAGCAAGCAAAGAAAATGACTATCATTCTAATTTTATAGGCTGACCAAGCCGATGACATACAGAATATTAATAAAAATGAGATTAATGTTAAAGCGACATTACGGGGAAATGTTGGTCGAGTTCGAAGACTAACGAAAATAGCCGGAATGATAACAAGCAAACCAAATGGACCAAATCCCCCGTGAGACTGATGAGTTCTCCAAATCATGGAAAAGGGTATTTCACTTTGTAACCCCGCGTCACCAACGATTGGATAAACAATAGTATCATAGACGGATTGTAATGCGTTTATAACTGAAAAATCTGCGGCTTTTTCAAGTATAATATGATTGATATTGAGGAAATCAACAAATTTAAATAAAAAACGGACTAAATTGGCAATTCCGCCCAAAAGACCATCTTGGTTTTTATGAAACGCAACAAATCCAATCGGGCCGGACCAACTTCCCCAAACGATGTGATTATGAATAAACAGCCATAATTGAGAGAGTACAAGAATAGGGATTAAGCCGACTAACCACCAGTACCAAGATTGTCGGATTTTATCAATCCAGATTCTGATTCCATATTTTCTCAATACAGATAGTCCAAAAAAGAAGGTAAATGGCAGCAAAAAAGCTAAAAAGGTTGTTTTTGCCGATAGTCCAAACATCAATCCAATAATCACTAAAAATAAATTCAGGGATGTTGGTTTATCCATGAGTCGGCTGACGGCTAGTAAACAAAACATTGCCGCAGAAGCCGTGAAGATGTTATTTTTGGCAATCCAAGATTGAAGAAACAACTGGGGTAATCCTGCAATGATCAGACAAACTGCTAGAGAACCCTTTTCTGATAAATATTTTCTGGATAAAGCATAATTTCCGAACAGAATAGATAAATATGCTAAAAAGGAAAAAATACCAACACCTATATCTGTATTAAACCGTAAAAACAGATGAGGAAGAATATCAGAACCCACAGGAAAAATCGCATTGTGCATCTTACAGATCTTGTCCAGAAGCAGGCTGTTATGATGTTGAAAGACAAAAACTCTGGGTAAATGATACACCAAGACATCCAAGGATTCTTGGGGCGCAATAACGGCTTTGATGCCAGCATAAATAATGGGGATTGCCGAGACACCAACAATGGTCGGATGCCGCTTAAAAAATGAGCAACAACTTCGTAACACTTGCTGAAAAAAACCATAATTTTGGTGAGTCTTGACAAGAATCCCAATAACGAGAGCGATTTCGATCGCAAAAGACAGGTGAGGGCGACCGACTAAAAAAGAGAGTTGAAAAATAAATGATAAGAGAATTAATGCCAAGCCAAGCCCCAACGCCAAAGACTCCGACAAGCGTCGTCCTCGATGATGTAAGACCAAAAATCCTCCCCAACAAAACAGCAAGAGTTCCACAAGGGAGGCAAGACTATATAGCATGGGTATTACTCCAGTATGACTTGAAACTAGAGAGTTTTCGGGACCGATCGCCCTTAAACGCTCGGCCCGAAAGAGTTACAGAACGTTACTCAGGAGTGTTTTGCAAATCGGGGCGTTCCTCATCCACGATCGCCCCCTCAACCGGACAAACTTGCAGACAAATCCCGCAATCGATACAAGTCGAAAAGTCAATCCAGTACCAGTCCGTTCCCTTTTTGTTCTTACCCGGTCCCTCATGGATACAAGCCACGGGACAGGCTTCGACACAATCGGCAACGCCTTCGCAGGTATTGGTAAGAATAGTATGGGACATCAGGTTCTCCTTAACTCGGTATCAACAACCCGATGCTGAGATGGATTAGATAGCATCGGTCTCCTCATGTCATGGTTAATTCATGGTCAATGGGAGCTAGTTACCATTGTGACGGATTGCGAGTCGTCGTGCTTGCGGTGACTCACGTCAGACTCACCCAGCCCGAGGGGTCTCCATTGGTATTGTGAAGATAGTCAAGATTATGCCTCTCAACCCTAACCCCATGGCCAAAACTGCGATCGTTCTCCTCTCCGGGGGCCTAGACTCCTCCACGGTGCTGTATCAAGCCCAAGCCGATGGCTACACCTGCCACGCCATCTCCTTTGACTACCAACAACGACATCGCCGGGAACTCCAAGCCGCAGGGGATATCGCCCAAGCCGCCGGAGTTGTCAACCATCAAGTCGTGCAATTTGACCTTAGCCAATGGGGAGGGTCGGCCCTGACCGATAGTAGCCTAGACTTACCCGGCGATCGCAGCCTCGCGCAGATGGCCCAAGACATCCCCATCACCTACGTTCCCGCCCGCAATACCATCTTTCTCAGCTTCGCCCTCGCCCTAGCCGAAGTCCAACAAGCCGAACGCATCTACATCGGCGTCAACGCCCTCGACTATTCCGGCTACCCCGACTGTCGCCCCGACTATATCCAGGCCATGCAAGAAGCCTTCCGCCTGGGAACCAAACAAGGGCGAGAAGGAACCCCCATCATCATCCAAACACCCCTCATCAACCTCAAAAAAACCGAAATCATCCAACTCGGGAACCAATTGGGCGTTCCCTGGGAGAAAACCTGGTCTTGCTACGCCGGGGGTGAGGTCGCCTGTGGTGTCTGTGACTCCTGCAAACTGCGACGGGCCGCCTTTGACACCCTCAATCTCACCGATCCCATTCCCTACGCCCAATAAGCGCCCCAGTACCCTCCAAGAACATCAAGGGGGCGATCGCTTTCTCAAAGTTTCTTTACAATTGAACCTAGAGCGCCCATCTCACTTAGCCCATCTCACTTAGGAGGATCTCATCTCATGGTCGAACAAACTCGACAAAACTGGGACTTCCGACGATTCCTCGATACCCTAGGTTTTTTCGGAGAAATCCCCTTCATCGGCAGTTTCACCTGGCTGCAAAAATTACTCGGTATGAAAGACGACGCCATCTTAGATAGCCCCACCAGCCCCGGAGTAGTTCTCGTCGCCGGCGCCACCGGAGGCGTAGGTAAACGAGTCGTGCAACGACTGCACCAGCAAGGGATTCCCGTGCGGGGCCTTGTCCGCAACGCCCAACGAGGGCGAGAACTCCTCGGGAATGACGTAGATCTCGTCGAAGCCGATATCACCCTGCCCGAAACCCTCACCCCGAAAGTCTTTGAGAACATTCGCGCCGTCATTTGCTGCACCGGAACCCGCGTGCAACCCGTCGAAGGGGATACCCCCAGTCGCGAGAAATACTATCAAGGCGTGAAATTCTATCTCCCCGAAGTCGCCGAGACTCCAGAATACATTGAGTATCAGGGAGTTAAAAACCTCGTCAGCGCCGCAAAACCCTATCTAAAACAGCGGCAAAACGAAAAAATGATATTTGACTTCAGACAGCCCCACGAGCCGTTTGGACGTGGTCGG
>CAZXWM010000220.1:4691-6982 GCA_964644215.1 uncultured Phormidium sp. | reverse complement strand
CATCATGGGCTACAGACAGGACAAGAGCTTGGACGCCGTAGCCGCAGCCACAGCGGGCTATTGCGTCGAACAACCCGAACCCGAAGATAGTCTGCAAAACACCCCCGCCACACCCCCTCAAGCCCTAGCCGAACCCCTCTATCTCAACAATACGGTGCGATCGGGCACAGAAATTCGCCATCCAGGAACGGTGATTCTCGTCGGAGATGTCAACCCCGGCGGGGCGGTGATTGCCGAAGGAGATATTCTCGTCTGGGGACGTTTGCGGGGCATCGCCCATGCGGGGGCGGCGGGAAATCCCCAATGTCTGATTATGGCCCTACAAATGGACCCAACCCAGATTCGCATTGCCAACGCCGTAGCCCGAGCGCCATCGGATAAACTCTTGGACTATTATCCTGAAGTGGCCTATGTCGCCAATCGGGCCATTCGCATCAGTCGCGCCGCTGACTTCAATTTTGCCTCTCGCGGACGGTAATTTCAGACCGCCATCACTCCCGCAATTGACGCATTACCCGTAACAGTTCTGCCACACTCCAGGCCTGGGCAAAACAGCCCCGAGGGGTGTGTGGGGGATTCCCGTCGAAGATTTCGCTAATACTGCCGATGGCCCCAGCGGCGAGATGGTCAAACAGGGGATCTAGGAAACTGCGGGCCTGAGATTTGTTGCCATACAGCTTGTAGTGGGCTTCGGCAAACGGACCAAGTAGCCAACTCCAAACAGTCCCTTGATGATAGGCCCCATCCCGCTGCCAGCGATCGCCGCCATACTCACCACAATACTGGTCATCTCGCGGCGAGAGCGATCGCAAGCCATGGGAGGTCAACAACTCCTGAGATACCCTCTCTAACACAGCCCGACCCTGGGCTTTAGTCAACAGCGGCCCGGGCAAGGAAAGGGCAAAAATCTGATTAGGTCGCAAGCGGGCATCATCGCCCTTAGGGCTATCCACCACATCGTAGCAATAGCCCCCCGCCTCATACCAAAAGCGCTGAAATCCGCCTCGGCTGCGATCGGCCCACTGCTGATACTCGCTGTCATCTTTACCCAAAGCCTGGGCCAAACGCAGCATCACCGTCAAGGCGTTATACCAGAGGGCATTCACTTCCACAGCTTTACCCTGACGCGGTGTCACCACCCAGTCATCAATTTTGGCATCCATCCAGGTTAACTGAACCTCAGCCTCTCCGGCATAGAGCAAACCATCGTCATCCACCCCGATGTTGTAGCGTGTCCCCCGCAGATGCCAATCAATGACCTCCTGTAAAGCCGGGTATAGCTCCTCTATCAGTTGGATGTCCCCAGTTGCCTCAAAATACGCCTGTAGGCCCTGGAAATACCAAAGAATGGCATCTACCGTGTTGTAGTCCGGTTCCAGCCCACCATCGGGGAACAGGTTGGGCATCATGCCCTGATCAAAGTAGCGAGCGAAGGTGCGCAAAATCGATCGAGCAATTTCGGGCCGCCCGGTGGCGATGGTTAGGCCCGGCAGACTAATGGCGGTATCTCGGCCCCAATCGCCGAACCAAGGATAGCCAGCAATGATGGTACTGCCTGGGGTTCCGTCCGTTAGGGGGCGATCGCAGATAAATTGATCGGCGGCCAGGGCCAACTGTTGCAGCCGTGGCTCATCTCCGAGAGTGGCCAGGGCGCGATCGCACAACTCCCCCTCATAGCTTTGCCGTCGCTGCCAGGCCGCCTCCCCGTCGTCATCACACTCAGCCTCAGCACTCGCCATCAGAGTCAGCGATTGTCCCGGTTCGAGGGTCATCTCCAAGCTGGCCCCGTGGAAATGATTTTCGTCGCAGCCTGTCCCCCGATATCGCTCTAACTGCAAGTCAAAATGACGATACCAGTCTCCGTTGGCGGTCCACTCTCCCGGCCCTCGCAGCCGCAAGGGAACCGCCCCACCAAAGGCCACCATCTCGATCCCCTCCTCAACTTGCCACACTTGCCAATTGCCCATGACACTGCCGCCATGATGATCGCGGTAGTTGAGAAACGTCCGAAGGGAGAGTTGCACTGGGGCGGTTCCCCGACTCAGGGAATAGCGAACATAGGTGGTATTTTGGCCCCGTTCCATCCAAACTCGCTTCGAGAGGCGAGCATCGGCCATAGCGTAATGCCAAACGGGAGTTGTCCCTTCTAACTCAAAGGCTTCTAGGTGGATATATCCGGTTGGGGCAACGGTTCCATCTCCCCAACGGTTACAGCCCAACTCAAACTGTTGGCCCCGATAGCGGACTGTCTCATCGAGTTTCACCAACATCAGGGTTCGGCCCAGAGGCGG
>CAZXWM010000220.1:0-4681 GCA_964644215.1 uncultured Phormidium sp. | reverse complement strand
CGGTTCCTGAGGCATAGCCGCCAATGCCGTTCGTGACGAGCCATTCTCGACGTTCGGCGATGGCCAGGTTGCCACAGGTCTCTCGGCCAAGATGTAGATAATTTGGGATCACGATCGCGCGCGCACCATGTTAGGGGATAGATGAGTGAACAGACCCCATTAAAAGAACCAGCCATAGGAATGTAAGCCTTTCCCAAGCAGGTTAACGCCGAGATAGCAAACCCAGACGACGATAAAGCCACCGGCGGCCAGGAAGGCGGGGCGACGGCCCTGCCAGCCGCGAGTGATGCGGGCATGGAGATAGGCAGCGAAGACGAGCCAGGTGATGGCGGCCCAGGTCTCTTTGGGGTCCCAACTCCAATAGGTTCCCCAGGCTTCGTTGGCCCAAACACCTCCGGCAATAATGCCGATGGTGAGGAGAGGGAACCCTAGGCCGATGATGCGATAGCTGACGTTGTCGAGGATATCGGCGAGATTGAGGCGTTGGGGGGATAAGGTCAGGGTTTGGGGACGTTCGAGAGTCGCGACGCCACCCCGTTCACTGCTGACGGTATTGAGACTGGGTTGGGGGGTCGGTTGGGACGGAGAACGTTTTAGGTCTCGGAAACTGCCGGTTCCCACGGAACTCCCCCGTAGTTCGATCTCTTGGCCTCGGGTCACCACCAGGAAGGCGATCGCCATCAGGGAGCCTACCATCAGGGTGGCATAGCTGAGCATCATCACGCTGACATGCATCATCAGCCAGTTGGATTTCAAGGCCGGAACGAGGGGTTCGGACACCTGCATGGGTTTGGGCAGGGTTAGGGTGGCGAAGGCGGCAATTCCCATGGCCACAGGGGCGGTTACGGCACCGACGAGACGGCTACGGCTGATATTTTCGGCAATCAGATGGACGGCGGTGATGCCCCAGGCGAGGAAAAATAGGGATTCGTAAAGATTGCTGATGGGAAAGTAACCGGCTTCAAGCCAACGGGCACCGAGGAGGCCGGCAATGCAAAGATTTGCGATCGCCATTCCGGTGGTTCCTAGATTCGGGAGATAGGGAAGTTTAGGAAAAGCAACCCCCACCCAGTAGCTGAGCATTGTCAGGAACAGGATGGCAAATGACAGGTTGTCGAGTACATTCTGGAGGGATACCAGATCCATGGGCGGTTCTCTCTTAACGGACTGTGGTTGGGTTTGTGGCGAGTTGCAGACTCGCCCAGACTGATCCTAGCGAGTTCTGGTCCAAAGGGGAATCCTTGGGACAGGTCGGGTTCGGTCTTGACTGAACTTGGCCCCGCTTTGGCGATGGTCATCTTATCCTCCTCGATCCGTCGCGGCTTTCGTTAAGATCCGCGATCGCTTTGCCAGTCGCCAAAACTTATATGCCAATATAATTTACACTATACTTCAAAACACGATCCAAACGTTACTCTAAACTCTAAAGCCAATGCAAGAAACTTCAACGGCCGCGATCGCCAAAGTCTCCGACTACTTCAAAGTGTTATCCGAAGTTAGTCGCCTCCTGGTTCTCTGTACTCTCAAATCGGGAACGAAGAATGTCTCGGAGATTGTCGAGACGACCGGACTCGGACAGGCCAATGTCTCCAAGCACCTTAAGATTCTCACCCAGGCGGGATTTATTGAGCGTACTCCAAAAGGGGTCAGTGTCTACTACCAGATTACAGATCCGGTGGTTTTCCAACTCTGTGAGTTGGTCTCTCACCGTCTGTCGATTCACTTAGAGGAACAGGCTCAACATTCCCTTGATCTTAAGTCCTTCCAACGGTCTATGTAGTCGGATTTATTATTCAGCGTGCATCGCTCAGTTTGTTTTTTATCCTGTTTAGCTAGTCTTTAGGTAGTAAGCATTCCCAGCTAGATTAGCTTACTACCTATTTTTTTTGTGCTATTTTTTACTCAAAAAAGATTGCTTAAACCAAATAATCACAATCTCTCTATAATAGATTTATTCTCGATATCTGACGAATAGAAATTGATTGATTCAAAAAGTTTTTTTAGCCAAACCTTTTGCCGATAATGCTTTGAATATATCGCTAAAAAATAGTTGCAAGCAAACTATAAACTAAACAACTTTTCAGACAAAAATATCGCCTTAAAAACTCCTAAAAGCTTACCCACACTGAGGTTTAAGTCCAGCCGCTATCATCAAATACTGAGATAAGCCATACCAACAAAAAATTCATAACATCAAAAAATCCTAAGCCAAGGAAAATTCAAATATAAATAGAGACAACCCCATGAATATGATAACTATTTTCATTGTTGCGGATACAAGATATATTTAAGTATTTTTATACATCAAAAAACATCAGAGAAATTTTAAATAAACAGAAAATATATATCTTTTGAAGCTATTAAATGTAATCGTATAAAAACAAGATAAAAATTTATTTTTGTTTAGAATTAGCCGTATTTATTTACAATTAGCCGCACCAGCCCGCGTAAGTAACATTATCTAACCAAAACTTTAGCCCTTAAGAAAAAAGCTTAAAATAAAAGATGGACATGATATCCAAACCCATAGCGGTGGGATGTCGTGCCAACCCCTGCCCAGGCCGAGAGATCGGGTTGCTGATCGTCTTCAGACACAGTAATCGCCCTCAGCCAGAATGCCGGAGTCTCTCCCGACTAGGAGATCTGCTATGACCCTGAATCCTCTCCATCCCCGCCGTTCCCGCCTCATCTTCTCGCTTCTGCTGGCCCTGACGTTGCTGCTGAGTCTCATCACTCGTAGCGTTCCGGCGATCGCCCAACCCTCGAACATCAGCGACACCGTCACCGAGGTGTATTTCTTCGGTAGCCTCACCTGTCCCTACTGTCGCCAACAGGAACCGTTGATGCACTACATCGACGATACCTATCCCCAAGTCCAACTGAGGTCCTACGAAGTCGAGGAATCCCCCGAGATTTGGCAAGAGTTCCGAGAACGTCACGACATCACCTCCGGGGCAATTCCCCGAACCTTCATCGGCGATCGCTCCTTCGTCGGCTATAGCGAAGACGACGGCCCCCTACAGTATCAAAACGCCTATCAAGGCTATATCGGCTACCGGAACCAAATTATCGCCGCGATCGAAACCGAAGCCGGCATTGAGATTAACCTCACCTCAGGGGACGATCCCTCGCCTCGAAGCGTACCTTGGTGGCTATTTGCCCTTCCCGGACTTTATGCCGTCAGCTATCCCCTCCTCCAATCTCGCCTCACTCGTCCCGAATCGCGTCGTTTTTGGACGGGAGGGCTAGTTCTAACAGTCATTATCAGCCTCTTCGCCTTCGTCGCCCTAACCCCCGAAGGGATTGTCCGCCAATTTGCCGATCAACTCCCCTTTCCCCTCTTTGTCTTCACCATCGCCTTTGTCGATGGTTTTAACCCTTGTGCCTTCACGGTTTTAGCGATTTTACTCTCCCTACTGACCTACACCAAAAACCGCCGCGACATGACCCTAGTGGGAACCACCTTTGTCATCACCTCGGGAGTCATTTATTTTATCTCCATCATCTTGATGATTACCGTGGGTGCGATTTTCCTAGAACGTTATGGGGCTGTGATTACCGTGGCGTTGGGGGTGATTATTACCTTGGCGGCCTTAATTAACATCAAGGACTTCTTTTTCTTCAAGAAACTATTTTCCCTATCTCTCTCAGAGAAGCAACAGAAACTAATCACCAAGAAAGCGGCAGCCATTGTCCGTTCTCTACAAGCCGCCCGAGGCGATCGCCGTCTATTTGCCGCCGCCCTAGGAGGAACCATTGTCCTGTCCGTCGTGGTGAACACCCTAGAGTTTGGCTGCACCGCCATTCTACCGATGATCTACTTCACTCGCCTGTTTGGGGTTTGCCAGGGGGGATGGAATGCCTGTACTTTAGGCTGGACAGCGATTTACACCATCATCTACACCATTCCTCTGTTTGGAATTTTGCTCACCTTTATTTTCTCATTCCGCTCAGCCCGTGTCAGCGAATCTCAAGGACGAGTTCTCAAACTCCTCGGCGGTGTCTTCATGCTATTTTTCGGTCTGATCATGATTTTCAACCCCCAACTGCTGATGATGGGTTAGGCAAAACAAGCCGAAAGAGGACGACCATAAAGGTACGCCCCTACGCCTCTTCCCTCCTGGGAGGGCCGTTGCCTCTTGCCTCTTGCCCCTTGCCTCTTGCCTCTTGCCCCTTGCCCCTTGCCTTTAAGCCGATGTCCCCCTGGAGTCCCCTTCATGCCCAAATTCACGGAACCCTGAGACGACGACGATTGGTGTCGAAGGGCGATCGCCTCCTGATTGCGGTATCTGGCGGACAAGACTCCTTATGTTTGGCCCGCATTATCCTGGATTTACAGCCAAAATGGGATTGGACTGTGGCCATGGCCCATTGTGACCATCGTTGGCGTGACGACTCAGCCGCTAACGCCGCCGCCGTGGCGGAACTCGCGGGGCAGTGGCATTGTCCCATCATGCAGCGAGTGGCCCAAACGCCTCTCTCGGGTGAAGCCGCTGCCCGTCAGTGGCGTTATCAGGTCTTGCAAGAAATGGCCGAGGGCGGTCAGTATCAGCATCTGCTTACAGGACATACCCAGAGCGATCGCGCTGAAACCCTCATCTATAATCTAATTCGCGGTGCAGGTGCCGATGGATTACACGCCCTATCTTGTCCGCGATCGCCCCGTCCCCCACTCACCTTA
>CAZXWM010000219.1:5474-7005 GCA_964644215.1 uncultured Phormidium sp. | reverse complement strand
TCGTTTTCGAGACATTTGACTAAGAGTTCCGCAGTGTTCATTAAGACCCCTTGCGTTGCGTTGAAATGAGTTGAGTTGACAGACGTGAACAGACGCGATAACAGGTGTAAGACGATACTTCCAAGAATAGTCCGTTTCGGCAAATTCATCAGCCTAGACTAACTGGGAACCCATCTTATTGGTTGATGACAACGGTTTTAATGTTGACAAACTCGTGAATCCCCTCAATGGCAAGTTCGCGGCCATAGCCCGATTTCTTGACCCCACCAAAAGGCAGTCGCGGCTCAGATTTGACCATACCGTTGATAAAAACCGCTCCCGCTTCCAATTCACTGATGAATTGTTGCTGTTCGGGTTCTACAGTCGTCCAGGCACTAGCTCCTAAACCATAGGGGACGCGGTTGGCCAGGGCGATCGCCTCATCAATGGTACTGACGCGAAACAGCAAGGCCACGGGGCCAAACAGTTCTTGATCATCAGCCAGACTCCCCGATGGAATATCGCTGAGTACCGTCGCCGGGTAAAAGTTCCCCGGCCCCTCAGGGAGTTCGCCACCGAGTCGGAGTTTAGCGCCCTGTTTGACTAACCCTTGCACCTGTTGATGTAGCTCATCGCGAATACCAGGAGTAGCCAGGGGTCCGAGATCGCTTTCGGAGACCAGGGGATCGCCAAAACGCAGAGCTTCGAGTTTAGCCAGGAAGCGCCGTTCAAACTCATCGGCAACGGATTCGTGGATAATGAAGCGTTTAGCGGCGATGCAGGATTGGCCGCTATTGAGCATTCGAGCAGTAACGGCGGTGCTGACAGCCGCTTCGAGGTTGGCAGTTCCCATCACGATGAAGGGGTCACTTCCTCCCAGTTCTAGGACAGTTTTCTTGAGGTTTTTACCCGCTTGTTCAGCTAAACTCATCCCCGCCCCTTCGCTACCGGTGAGGGTGGCCGCTTGGATGCGATCATCAGCCAGGAGTGAGGCCACGCGAGCGGCGCCGATGAGCAAGGTTTGGAACGCACCGCTGGGGAATCCCGCTTCCGAGAAGATCGACTCGATCGCCAAGGCAGATTGAGGAACATTCGAGGCGTGTTTGAGTAAGCCCACATTGCCCGCCATCAGAGCCGGGGCCGCAAAGCGGAACACTTGCCAAAACGGGAAGTTCCAGGGCATCACCGCGAGGATGGCTCCCAGGGGATGATAGGCCGTGTAACTAAAGCGGGCATCCGTAGGAACTGGGCGATCAGCCAGAAACTCGGCGGCGTTGTCAGCGTAGTAGCGGCAGACGAGGGCACATTTGTTGACTTCGGCGACGGCTTGGGCGATGGGTTTGCCCATTTCTAGGGTGATGATTTCCCCGAAGGCTTGGGCATCTCGTTCTAAGATATCGGCCGCGTTTTGGAGCCAGCGCGATCGCTGCACCATCATCGTATGGCGGTATTGAGCAAAGGCGCGATCGGCCCGTTCGAGCTTGGCTTCGAGTTCCGCGTCGCTCAGGGCTGTAAAGGTTTTGATGGTTTCTCCCGTGGCGGGGTTGATGCT
>CAZXWM010000219.1:0-5464 GCA_964644215.1 uncultured Phormidium sp. | reverse complement strand
GTCGCCTGGGGCGATCCGTCTGGGGCGATCGCCCATCATCTATCCCAGGTTGGCTGAGGGATGTCGATTCGGCGATCGCGCGTGTGTGATCCCATTGTCGGTTCAGGACGCGGGACGTTTGCCAGAATTGTTACAAAACGACAATTTGTTATGAGTTACGGACTTGAGTGATCGTCACGAGCGGCGATCGCCCGAAGCCCTCCCTGACCCCGAATCCAGCCGCCGCCGGGGTGCGATCGCATCCCTCCCCACCCCAAACCGCGCCGCCGCCTCCGTCATCGTCAGCGACAACAGCCCCTCATACGGAATCCAGTTTTGAAAACTCCGCTTTGTGCGGATTCCGTCTCCCTCCTTACTCGTTTCATGGCTGAAGCCAAGTCACGAGGGAGGCCGTCTTATCCCCTGTTTTTGTCCTATTTAGACCAACTTTTGCTATATCATAGCCCCTTCCGCCCCCAAGTTCTGAACCAAGTTGCCGGGGTGCATCTGATGTTAGGCAAATTTGAACTGAGGTTCGCCAGCTTGCCTTGAAATCGCCGCTTCTAAACTTCCTCAATCGATCGCCGTTGGATATAACTTTGTGTTGTTACGTCGTCGCAAAACGTTAATGCCCAAACTGGCGATATAGGCGCTCGCGGTGCAAAGCACAATTGTCGCACCCGAGGTTAAATTCAACAGGAAAGACAGCCACAAGCCAATGGTAGTAAAGGCCATACTCAGAGCGATCGCCAGTGGAATCATATATTTCAGGGTTTTGGTATAAAGATTCGCGATCGCCGCTGGCATTGATAACAGCGCAATCAATAAAATTAAACCCACCACTTGCATTAACATAGCAACGGTCAAAGCAATTAATCCCATCAGCATAAAATACAGTCCATCTACGGGAACGTTCCGCACGGTCGCAAACGTACTGTCAAACGAAATAGCAACTAACTCTTTATAAAACAACAAAACTAGCAGGATAATTAGGATATTCAGTCCTAACATCAGCCATAAATCGTACCGAGGAACGGCAAGAATGCTCCCAAATAAATAACTCATTAAATCGGCATTATAACCTTCGGTAGCATCGATAAAAATTATCCCGATCGCCATGCCAATCGACCATAACATGCCAATGACGGTATCTTCACGCAACTGAGTTTTACGCTGGATAAATTCCATCACCATTGCCATACACAAGCTAAATCCAATTGCACCCAGAACGGGATTAAACCCAAAGAAAAAACCCATCCCCACGCCACCATAAGCTGCATGAGCAATACCGCCAGCCATAAACACAATTCGACTGACGACAACGAAACTGCCAATAATGCCGGTGGCGATACTGACTAATAACCCTGCCATGATGGCATTTTGCATGAATTCTTGCTGTAAGGCTTCGAGCATGAAGATTGACCGATATAGAACAAGAGAATTTTTAACTTAAATCTTTAAATTAAATCTTTAAATTAAGAGTATTCCGAGTCGTGAGATTTCAATACTCGCTGCGAGACTTGACCGTGAACGATTTGCTCCATCGGACTGCCGTAGATTTGCTCTAGCATTTGACCGGTCACTTGATTGTCGCCGTGATAATACAGTTTATGATTCAAACAACCAATAGTTTTAACATGAGAAGAAATCGTTCCCATGTCATGAGAAATCATTAAAATTGTCGCATACTCGTTAATGTCTCGCAGCAGTTCGTAAATTGCAGTGGAGGATTTTTCATCTAAGCTGGCGGTGGGTTCGTCGAGCAGTAAAATTCGCGGTTCTGTGGCTAATGAGCGGGCGATGTAAACCCGTTGCAATTGTCCGCCAGAAAGTTCGCTAATGGGGCGATGGCGCAGCTGTAATAAATTCACTTGATGGAGGGCTTTTTCCACTTGTTCATTGTCTTGGCGGTTGAAGCGTTCTAACAGGCGATTTTGACCCAAACGACCCATGCAAACCACATCCCAAACATTAATTGGAAAGCTGCGGTCAAAGTGAATAATTTGCGGTACATAGCCGATATAACGGCGACCTTGTTGGACTTTGCGATTGAAAATCTTGACTTGTCCGCGCTGCGGTTTGAGCAACCCCAATAACACTTTAAATAATGTGGTTTTGCCTCCGCCATTCGGTCCAATAATACCAATATAATCTAGTTCTTTGACCGATAAATTTATGGATTTTAAAATATCATCTCGACCGTAACCTGCCCACAGGTCTTTAATTTCAATGACAGGATTAGCTGAATTATTGTCTGACATAGTTTGAAACTAGAAAATGCAGTTTTATAAACAAATAGCAGCCCTATCAGATATCAATAAAAGGCTTTTGAGGTTGACTTCGGTGTGAGCAAACTCATTTATTTTGTCGGCCTACTTATTATCTAATCTGAGTTGACTTAAAAAATGCCAATTTGTGAGCAAATCAATCGAAATTGATACCAGCAATGTCTAATTTAAATTTATTGTAGCTCTAGCATCCTCCAACTTGTTCCATAATTTCACAGGACTTAATCCTCTAATACTTGTTGAAAGGTACTAGCAACCCGACGCAGATTGTCAGACCAATCTTCCGCTAGCGGATTAATTAAAATTACCTCCCCGTTAATTTGATTGGCAATCGTTTCAGCGGACTGGGTGCTGAACTGGGGTTGAGCAAAGACAACCCTAATCTGCTCTTGTTCTGCCTTGGAAATTAGTCTCGACATTTCCGCTGCACTCGGTTCGTTTCCGCCCACTTCAATCGGAACCATTTCCAGATTGTAATCAGCGGCAAAGTAACCCCAGGCTGGATGAAACACCATAAAGTTTCGGTTCTGAAGTCCCGCTAAAGTTTGTTCAATTTCTTCGTCTAGGCGCTCTATTTCGGCATGAAATTCAGCGAGATTCTCTTGATAAGTTTCTTTATTTTGAGGGTCGATTTCGACGAGGCCGTTGTAAATTGTTTGCGCTTGTTTTTTAACCAGCCGTGGTGATAGCCAAATATGTGGGTCGGGATTGGCTGGCGTTTCGGCACTCTCCTGGGTGTCCTCCTCGTTACCCTGTTTTGCTCCCCTGGGAATGCGATCAATTCCCTCGGTCAGATCGACGATTTTCATGTCTGGATTGGCACTGGTCATTCGCTCCCACCAGGCATTTTCAAACGGCACTCGAATGCGGACGAACATTTTGGTATTGCTGAGGTTTTGGATTTGTTGGGGTTTGGGTTCGTAAGTGCCAGGACTCGAACCAGGCGGTACGAGAACGCTGACATTGACCAACTCGCCGCCAACTTGCTCGACGAAATACTTTTGAGGCGTAATGCTGACAACCACATTGATCAGTTCGCTGTCAGAATTGGATGTCGAAGATTGATCCGTCTCAGTTTCTCTCGTTTCCGGGCTGGCACAGCCGACTAGGGACGCGAGTCCTAATGCTAGGGCGGTTGCCGTGAGTGGTTTGAGAGGATACCAGTAGCGCATGGCTAAAAAAGTGATAATCATTATCATTATTATCGTTATCACTTTTTCAGGAGATTGTCAAGGTTTGGGTAGAAAGCCAAAAGGTGAACTACCCGACGCTGACCCTATATTTCACAGGTTTTTATTTTTGTCAAGTCAAACTTGAACAAGCAGAGGGGATTGAGAGGAAGCCGTTTCTTGGCTGACCGCTGGGGGGCGATCGCAACATGGCACCGCAGCAAACCGCCAATTTTGCTGATATCTTGGGATAGTGATGGCTCATTTCCCCGAGGCTGTAAATCCTGATGAATCCCTCCCACCAGCTCAAACTCAACCAAGGACTGCTGGCGAGAACAGCTCTCTTAGGCTTGGGAGCGATCGTGACTGGGGGGTTAAGCCGTCCCATCGCCGCAATTGGGTCTAATTTCAGCTATGGCCTGATTACCAATAATCTGGGGACGTTGCTCGATAAGTTCGGCAACAGTGGCAGTATTTTGCGCAACCAAGACATCGCTAAAGCCGCTGGCCGCGCCGTGGCCAAGACTTTGGAGGAAGAAGTCAGCCCCACTACCCCGACATTCAATCATGATGCCTAATGTTCAGTGTCGCCGATCGCCCGAAGCCCTCCCTGACGACGAATCCAGCAGCCGCCGCCGGGGCGCGATCGCATCCCTCCCCACCCCAAACCGGGCCGCCGCCTCAGTCATCGTCAGCGATAACAGCCCCTCATCCCCCAACCCAGACACAATCTGAGGCCGCTCAACCCCTCCCCCCAACGACTCCCGCACTGATTCAGCCACCGCCCGAGCCAGCCACGGAGGAACCGAATTACCAATTTGCCGAAACCCGTGCCATTTGGTGACATGGAAGCGGAACCAGTCCGGGTAACTGTGCAGCCGCGCCGCCTCCCGCACCGTAATGCAGCGGGGAAGCCGTGGGTGAATCGGGCGAGGTGACGTAAACGCGCCGCGACTACTCGGAGTTCCCGCTCGCAAGGTATTACAAACCCCCTGGGGATGTAGGCGCAAAAAGCGACTCACCGGCTCCCTCTCACCCGGTTTTGTCTGGCGAAATCGCTCAATGGACGATTGCCGATGATGCGATCGCCCACTATTGCTCAGCCAATTCTCCTTCACAGAACGAGGATAGCTATAGTCCCCCAAATAAACCTCTAAGCCGCGCAAAATAGCCCCATACTGGCTCGGAACTCCAAATTTTGCCTCAACAGACTCTTGCCCCCATAACGCATCATAATCCTCGATTTGGGGCAAATCTTGCAACGCCTCCTGCACTGTCGCCGAAGCCGGTAACCTCGCCAACCCTCCTTTAAGCCGAGTTTTCCCCGCCGGATGAGTTATGGGAGTGGGATACTGGGGCGGCGTTTCTCCCCGACGATAGCCCAACAGAAATAGACGCTCGCGATGTTGCGGAACCCCATAATGAGCCGCATTCAGCACCTGGGGCGGTTGAACCACACCATAGCCGATCGCCTCCAAAGCCGCGATCGCCTCAGACAGAACCTGACGCTGTTTCCCCGTCGCCATCCCCTTGACGTTCTCCATCACCAGATAGCGGGGGCCAATCTCGGGTACCAGACGGATAAAATGAGACACCAGAGCATTGCGGGGGTCATCCAACAGCCGTTTTCCCATCAAGGAAAAGCCCTGACAGGGAGGACCCCCAAACAGCACATCCACCGCAGCCACCCCAGCCCGATCTAAAATGTCCCGGCCCGAAATCTCGCTCACATTGGCACAGATGACCGGGCAATGGGGGAAATTATACTCATGCACCGCACAGTGAATCGGGTCCAGTTCCACCGCCGCGATAACATCAAACCCCGCTTGCTCAAAGCCTAAACTCATCCCCCCCGCCCCAGCAAATAGATCGATCGCAGTCGGTCGTCCCCTCACCCTTGTTCCCCATCCCTCAAGACACCAGTCAACCGCTATTGTAGAAGCCCAAGCCACCCCATCGGCGATCGCATACTAAACTAGACAGGATTGATATGATCTCAATCCTAATCAGCTCACCGAGCCAGACTCT
>CAZXWM010000218.1:896-7034 GCA_964644215.1 uncultured Phormidium sp. | reverse complement strand
AAATTCTCCGACACCATCGGCATTATTCTCGAAAGTTGTCAATCCTTTTATCGAGCCGCTCAAAATCAGCGTGGAGTTGCCGCTCTGCTGAACGCCACCACCTCTCTCGGGCAAAGTTTAGATCTAGAAACGACCTTACGAACAGTTATGGATCAAGCTCGACAACTGCTCAAAGCCGACCGCAGTACCCTATTTCTTCTCGCAGAAGAAAGCCGAGAACTTTGGACTAAAATCGCCAAAGCTGACGGCAAAACCATGATGGAAATTCGCATTCCCAGCAACAAAGGCATTGCGGGCTATGTCGCCTCCACCGGCAAACCCCTAAACATTTACGATGCTTACGAAGACCCCCGTTTTGACCCCTCTACTGACCGAAAAACCGGCTATATTACCCGTAACATTCTCTGTATGCCTGTCTTTAACTCCGAAGGCGAACTCATTGGAGTGACACAACTCATCAATAAATATCAAGGGAGCTTCACCCAGTCTGATGAGTTTTTCATGGAAGCCTTCAACATCCAAGCTGGAATTGCTCTGGAAAATGCTCAACTTTTCCAAGATGTAAATGTTGAAAAACAATATCAAAAAGATATCCTGCAAAGCCTATCAGATGCCGTCATTTCTACCGATATGCAGGGCAAAATTGTCACCATCAATGAAGCGGCGTTAGAACTTCTTGGTTGTCCCATTAAATCAAAGAGTGGCAAATATCACCAAAAAGTTTGGGAAGAAAGTTTAATCGGTTGTTTTGTCTGGGAAGCCATCCCCATTGAAAGCTTAAAATTTCGCTTAGAAGATAGTTTATCTCATGCAGCTCGCCATTATGTGCCAGAACAAAATGTGGTTCTCGGAATTTATACAATTTCCGAAACTAATATCCTCGATGAAACGGCGATCGAACCTGATATTGAAACCTTAAAAGAAGACATAAACAGTATCGAACTACCGCTGTATCTGTTAGCAACCCTAGAAACCGAAGAACCCGAAACCTATCGCATTTGGTATGGTAGTACCTTAAAACATATTAAACATCCTACCCGGATTCCTGAAGCTAAAGTTTCTTCCGTTGAACGCAGTATCAATTTAACGGTAACTCCCTTAACCAATCCAGAAGGCGGGGTACGCGGAGGATTAGTCGTTCTCGAAGACATCAGCCGCGAGAAACGCATGAAAACGGCGATGTATCGCTACATGACACCCAACGTCGCCGAACAGGTGATGGCGTTGGGGGAAGATGCCTTAATGGTGGGAGAACGTAAAGATGTAACGATTCTCTTCTCCGATATTCGTGGCTATACCACCATGACAGAAAACTTTGATGCGTCGGAGGTGGTGACGCTTCTCAATCAATACTTTGAGACGATGGTTGAGGCGGTGTTTAACTTTGAAGGAACCCTAGATAAGTTCATTGGTGATGCCTTAATGGCGGTATTTGGGGCGCCGCTTCCGTTAACGGAAAATCATGCTTGGATGGCGATTCGTTCGGCGATCGATATGCGTCGCCGTTTAGCGGAGTTCAATGAACATCGAATTATTGATAATCAGCCTAAATTTCGCATCGGGATTGGTATTAGTTCTGGAGAAGTTGTATCTGGAAATATTGGCTCCCAAAAACGCATGGATTATACGGTAATTGGTGATGGGGTGAATTTAAGTGCTCGTCTGGAAAGTCTGACGAAGGAATATGGATGTGACATTATTATTAGTGAATATACCTATAATCTTTGTGCCGATCGCGTCTGGGTTCGTGAAATTGATAAGATTCGTGTTAAAGGCAAGAAAACTGCCAGTAGTATTTATGAATTGATTGACCTTAAAAGTAATGATTTAGACCGAGAAACGGAAAAATTTTTGCGGTTGTATAAAGTGGGGCGAGAAGACTATTTAGACCGCAATTTCGAGCAGGCGATCGCCTGTTTTGATGCAGCATTAAAACTTCGTCCTGGTGACAAACCCTCGCAAATTCTCCTAGAAACATCGCAACAGTATCTCCTCGATGAACCCCCGCCAGACTGGGATGGGGTGAGAACCATGACGCATAAATAGCCTGGGGTGAGTTGCTGGGGTTTAGACACTCGGTTTCTGGGAGAAACCGGGTGTCTGAATGAGGGATGGTGGGGTGACTGAATGACGGCACTATGCTATAGTCTGGCAATCTGCCCATTGTCCTATTCTATGGGTTAACGGTATCGATAAGACAACTATCTGGGCAACGGATGACCTGATATGATTGAATCCTTCATGCTAAAACCCCTAAAAACTGAGTTCCCCGTCACTCCGATGACTCCCCCCAGCCAGGAAGCCGTGAGTTCAGAGATTATCAAAGGGAAAGCACATCATCTCCGAGGTGAGATTCACGACGCACTCTACTGGTATCGCCAATCGGTTCTCAATCATCCCACCTGTAGCCTCTCTTATTTCCATCTCGGTGAAGCACTGTTAGCACTCAATAAGTTACCAGCAGCATTAACGGCATATTGTAAAGGATTGGCTTACGTTTCTACTGCTCAAAAACCTAATTTTCCCCCCCCCACGGGAGCTTTTAGCTACCAACAAAAACAGTCAAATTGAGAAGGTTTTTTTACTTTTAAAAAACCGATGTCGACAGTTAATAAGTTTGGGAATACAAGAAATTAAATCAGGCTTACAACAAGATAGTCGCATTGTTTGGTTTGGTGCATTACAAAACTTAGAAGATTTAGAAAGCAAAGTTTCTGAGATTATAACCTATTTTCCTGAAGAACAAGAAATACTGGCGGAGTTTCGCCAAGAACTCCATGAAAAACTTTTAGGAGATATCGACTCTCCCTCAGAGCTGACTTCAGTTACCTGGGAACTAGAAAAACAGATGGTGTACAGCATCAATGATGCAATGATCGATAAAACCCTTCTCTCAAAATTGCAAGAAGTTGCTCGGGAAAAACGCCGTTTCGAGAAAACCTATGCTGAGTTACTTGACCGAGTTCAGCATTTTGTGAAAGAGCGGAAAGATTATAGTCCTTATCTGTCTGAACAAGTCCAAAAAGCTGTAATTGCGACCTTAAAGGCAGATGAAATAAGGTCACATTTACTGCATTCCGTATCTCCAAAATATCCACTGTATAATGTAGCCTCCTTTGGAACCAGTGTCGTCCTAAATACTCGAAAAGCACAACTGAGAGGAGTCTCCAGTTATGAACTTGCTCGTAAAGATTTAGCCTATCAGTTTGCTAAGGAAATTGGCTGTCCTATCCCGCTCAACGCTGATATAGTGGTTCCCTTAGCGGCGATTAAGCCTCAAGAGCATATCGTCATCAAACCGTTAACCCAGGCGAACTCCAAGGGAGCCTATATGGTGAAACAGGGGGATGATATTCTCGATTTAGGTCGTCGGAAACCGCTGCAAAGTTGGACAGAGTTGGAAGCTGGCTTGCGGGAAGATTTAGAGAAGGGAACGGTGGAGGAAGATAAGTGGATTGTTCAAGAGTTGATTTATGAAGATGCAGAACGCACTCAACCGGCTCGTGATTTGAAGTTTTACTGTTTTTATGGGGAAGTTGCCCTAATTTTAGAGATTTGTCGCTTTCCGGAAAAGCAATTCTGTTGGTGGAATGCGAAAGGAGAGCAAATTGAAACCGGGTTATATGGAGATCAGCGATTTACCGGTGCAGGCGTTACCCCAGAACAGATTAAGTTTGCAGCCTCGATGAGTGCTAAAATCCCGACTCCCTTTATTCGGATTGATTTCTTGAAAGGTTGGCAAGAGTTAGTTTTTTGCGAGTTTGCGGCGCTCTTCCCTGGGGAGTATCATGGACTGACGGACTCCATTGATACTTGGCTGGGGAACTGTTTTTTGGATGCTGAGGGACGTTTGATGGAGGATTTGTTACGGGGGAAAAAGTTTGAGGAGTATTGGCGAGTTCATGAACAGTTGAAGGCGGAACTGATGGCGAAGGGTGGGGGAGAGACGGTGGATTCTCGGGAATGTCAGAGTTTTTGAGTCTGGCTGGGGTGGGTTGCTGGGGTTTAGACACTCGGTTTCTGGGAGAAACCGGGTGTCTGAGTGAGTGATGGTGGGGTAACGAATCCTTAACTTGATGTCATCGTTGGTAGTTCCAGAGGTTGATTTGTGAGAAGATGATAGAGGACATCGGGATCTAAATCTGCCCCATTTTCCCAATAGATTGTTCCCCAGTCGGGATTTACCTTCACTGTTGCAAAGTAATCTGGATCTTCGAGGGGAGCGAACACGCCTGTAAAGTCAATTAACTGGCGTACCTGCACAATCCCCTGAACACCATCTTCAAAATGAATCCGAAGTTGGTAGTTCTCAAGGGGTTCGACAGCGACAATGTCTTGCAGCATAAGGCTCAATCGGGGGTTGCTGGGGTTTAGACACTCGGTTTCTGGGAGAAACCGGGTGTCTGAGTGAGTGATGGTGGGGTAGACACTCGGTTTCTGGGAGAAACCGGGTGTCTGAATGAGCTACAAGCGGCTGATTTCCGGCATTCCCTAGATGTTCAAGCGTTGATAGACTTGATCGAGATTGCGCAGATGGTATTGAGGATCGAAACACTCATCTACCTCTTCCGGGGTGAGATGTTGCGCTACCCGAGGATCTTGACTGATTAACTTGCGGAAATCCCCATTGGGTTGATTCCAAGCACTGTGAGCGCAAGACTGCACGATCGCATAGGCATCTTCCCGACTAACCCCTTTCCCCACTAGGGTTAACAACACTCGCTGGCTGAAAATTACTCCGCCATAAAGGTTCATATTGCGCAACATATTCTCGGGATACACCAGGAGATGCTTCACCAACTCCGTGGTTTCATGGAGCATAAAATGTAACACGGTGCAGGAGTCTGGCAGAATCATCCGTTCGACGGAACTGTGGGAAATATCCCGTTCATGCCACAAGGCGACATTTTCCAAGGCGGCGACGGCATTACCGCGAATCACCCGCGCTAACCCTGATAACCGTTCGGAACGGATGGGATTGCGTTTATGTGGCATGGCTGAGGAGCCTTTTTGGCCTTTGGAGAAGTATTCCTCAACTTCTAAAACATCCGTGCGTTGTAGGTTGCGAATCTCGACGGAGAATCGTTCGAGGGAGGCCGCAACCAGGGCCAACGCTTGCACAAATTCGGCATGGCGATCGCGGGAAATGACCTGAGTTGAGGCCATATCCGGTTCTAACCCCAATTTCTGACAAGCTAAGGCCTCAATCCGGGGATCTAAATTCGCGTACGTTCCCACCGCGCCGGAAATTTTACCCACTGCTACCGCTTGACGCACCGCGACGAGGCGATCGCGGTGACGTAGCATTTCCGCCAACCAACCGGCCAACTTAAAGCCAAAGGTAATCGGTTCAGCGTGAATCCCGTGGGAACGGCCTACCATCACCGTATGGCGGTGTTGTTGCGCCTGATAGCGAATGGCCTGAATCGTATCTTCAAGTCGTCGTAACAAGACATTGGTACTGGCCACCAACTGCAACGCCAACGCCGTATCCAGCATATCGGAACTGGTCATCCCTAAGTGGATATAGCGCCCTGCATCGCCGACATATTCGTTGACGTTGGTGAGAAAGGCAATTACGTCATGACGGACTTCGGCTTCAATTTCTAAAATGCGCTCTGGCTCAAAGTTGGCTTTGGCTTTAATCTCCTCCACCGCCTCCGCTGGAATATAGCCGAGTTCTGCTTGGGCCTCACAAACGGCAATTTCAACTTGCAGCCAAGTTTGATATTTATACCGATCTGTCCAAAGGTCGCCCATTTCGGGCAAAGTATATCGTGCGATCGACATCCGCCAGTTAACGTAATTACAACCTTTCTATTGTACGACGGCTGGTGTAACCTGCTAATTGTGAATTCCCAACCCCCACAGTCGGTCAGATAACAAGGGATAATTAAACCACATCAGGTGTCAAAATGAGGTTGGATATGCCAGATCGCCCTAATCCCAAAAAACCCGTGTCCCCCAATTCTGATCATCCCGTTACAGATCAACATCTTAAGGCCCTACGACGGGCGATCGCCGCCCAAAACGAGATGATCTCGGGTGCCTATGCCACACAACGAGCAGCACGGGGACAGTTAATGCTCAAATCCATCCTACTCGAAATCGTCCAAGTCTTCAGCCGTCTGACGGCGG
>CAZXWM010000218.1:0-886 GCA_964644215.1 uncultured Phormidium sp. | reverse complement strand
AGTGTCTTTCTCCTCGATGACGAGGGAGTGGTGATTGAGAGTATTTTGGCACGGGGTGCGACGATGCGGGAACTCAAACGCAACCTCATCGGACAGGTTTTAGATCAAGGGTTAGCCGGATGGGTGGTGAAACGCCGCCGTTTGGGTATTATTGATGACGCTGATGCCGATGATCGTTGGGTGACGTTGGCGTATCAACCCTATCAGGTGCGATCGGTTCTCTGTATCCCCATTTTTAAGGCTAAGCAAGTCTGTGCGGTAGTGACACTGATGCACCCGAATGTGGCCCATTTCAGTCACCTGGCGATTTTGCGCTATGTGGATGTTGTGGCCTCTGTGGTGGGGTTAGTCCTCGATAATGTACAACAGAAGATTGAACTCACTGAAATTAATGAGTTAGAGGCGATCGGTTCGAGTGAGTCGGTTCCTATTTCTGATCCCTCACCCGAGAGTTCATCCTCTTCCTCGGAAACCGCCAACACGGAACTGACGGAAACGGGGGTTTATATCATTACGGGAGACGGGAAGTTCCTCTATGCCAATCCCCGCTTCGCCCATATTTTTGATTACCGGATTGAGGATTTGGTGACTCTCGATTCGATGTTTGAGTTGATTTGCCCCGATAGCGGCGATCGCCTTCTCCAAGATATTAAACGCTGTCTCAGTCGGGAAATTCGCAGTTTTAGCGGTTCCTGTGAGGGACGTGGCAAGCATGGCGACAGCCTCCCAATCATCCTAGAGGGCAATCTCACCCGTTTCTACGGCAAACCTGCCATTGTGGGAACTTTACAACGGGGCAGCCTTTAGAAGGGAACAGGGAACAGGGAACAGGGAACAGGGGAGAAAAGACGTAGTCGGGGGAAGGCGAACAGCACCTCGACTATCG